>JAYYUU010000038.1:0-8831 GCA_036343835.1 Candidatus Latescibacterota bacterium
CACCGATGGCGAACAGACCCGCTTCGACTTCAATCTCTCTTTTTACGGCTATATAGAAGGTATCGATCTCGAATCGGCACCGCCCAGACGCTTCGGTCCCCCGGCTCATGACCAACGAGGTCGGCACGCTATCACCGACTCGCTCCGGGCTCCGCGCGGTCTGGGCGCGGTCGAAGAATTCGAGCGGCTCAAGCGGCTGGCATCGTCGGGGCCAGTGCTCAAGGCCAGCGTCCCCGGGCCCTATACACTGAGCGGTCGGCTGGTGCCCAACGACGCCTATCCAGACCGCTGGGCAGTGACCGAGGCGCTCTTGCCGATGGTGCGCGGCGAATTAACTGCGCTGGTCGAGGCCGGCTGCCGCGAACTAACCGTGGACGAACCTTCGATGAGCTGCTACGCGCACCGCGAAGACCCGGCGCGCCTGGTCGATATTTTCAACCGCACAGTCGAGTCGGTGGCCGGTAAATGCCGGCTCTCGACGCATCTGTGCTTTGGCAATTACAAGGGACACGCCGTGGGCCTGCGCCGCTACGCGCCCATGTTCCCGGCCTTTGTGGATATGCATCTCGACGAGATTCACGTCGAGATGGCCAGTCGCGAATACGCCGAACTCGAAGTCATCGGCCAAATTGCCGAAAAGATGGACGTGGCAGTCGGGATCATCGATGTCAAGAGCTATTACATAGAAACCGTCGCCGATATCGCGGACAGGGTTCGGCAATGCCTGGAATACGCTCCGGCCGAGCGGCTCTCCTTTGCACCCGATTGCGGATTAAGCCAGACGGCGCGCTGGGCGGCCAGGCAGAAATTGAACCACATGGTCGCCGGAGTGCGCGAGGTGCGGGAGCAGTTGGGGTGCCCTCAATAGAGCCGGCTCAGAAAGACCAGACGCTGCTCGCCGATATCGCGGCGCGGCAGCGAGCACCTATCGGTGGCTGGGCCAGAGCGGCTTCTCCTGCAATGGTAAGGCGGCACCTGCCTTCCGACCCCTATCTTAGCGGCTTCTCTGACGGCAAAATACGCCCGGAGCGACAAATCGAATGTGCGGATGACCGCCGTCGCGCCCGCCTGTATTTTATCGACCTGGTCCACCTCGACCCACAACCACACCGACCACCTCGACGCCGAGACGCTCTTGCCGCTGATGGAGGCCAACCCCCAGTTGCAATTATTAGTACCCGAGGCCAACCGCGCCTTTGCCGCCGAGCGGTTGGGGTGCGATCCGGCCTGGCTGGTCGGGATGGAAGACGGCACCTGTCACGAGTGCGCGGGTTTTGCCGTGGAGGGCGTGCCGGCGGCGCACGAGGCGTTGGAAAAGGACGCGGAGGGGCGGCACAAGTTTATGGGTTATGTGGCTCGCTGCGGCGAGTGGACTATCTATCACAGCGGCGATACCATGCGCTACGCGGGGATGGAGGAGCGGCTGGCAGGACGGGGAGTGGATATCGCCCTCTTGCCGATCAATGGCCGCGCGCCCGAGCGGCGGGTGGCGGGTAATTTGTGGGGTGAGGAGGCGGCGCAATTGGCCAGGGCGATCGGCGCGCGCACGGCGATTCCCTGTCACTACGAGATGTTCGAATTCAACACCGCATCGCCAGAGGCGTTTGCCAAGGAGTGTCCGCGGCTCGGCCAGGGGAGTCGGGTGCTGCGCTGCGGCGAGCGCTGGAGCAGCGAGGAGTTAGTATAATGGGCAAATGGAAAGTCGCCGGGATCAACTTCGACCATCTGCACATGGGCGACAATTTGCGGATGGCCTTTGCGCACGAGGATGTCGAGATCGTCGGCATCTGCGACGAGCAGCCCGAGCGCATGGGGCAGGCGATAGAGAATTTCGCGATTCCCGCAGATCGGGTCTTCAGCGACTATCGCCCGTGTCTGGAAAAAACCCGACCGGATATCGTCTTGCTGTGCCCGGCCACTGCCGAGCACGGCGAGTGGACCGCAAAGGTCGCGCCCTTTGGCGTGCATGTCATTATGGAAAAGCCCTTTGCCGCGACGCTTGCAGAAGCCGACCGGATGCTGGCGGCGATGGAGGGGACCGGCAAGTTATTGGCGATCAATTGGCCGCTGGCCTGGTATCCGCCGCATCGCACCGCGCGGCGACTTATCGCGGCGGGCGAGATCGGCGAGGTGATCGAGGTCCACTACTACGATGGCAATCGCGGTCCGCTGTGGCACGTGGCCGACAAGGTGGAGCGCACCGCTGAGGATGTCGAGCGCGAAAAATCCTCAAGCTGGTTTTACGAAAGGGCGTCGGGCGGCGGCTCGCTGTTGGACTATCTGGGTTATGGCACGACCCTGGGCACCTGGTATATGGACGGCCGGGCGCCGATCGAGGTGACGGCGACGGTCGACCAGCCGCAGGGGCTCGAAGTCGACGAGCACAGCATTACGGTGGCGCGCTATGCACAGGGCCTGTCGAAATTCGAGACGCGCTGGGGCACCTTCACCGACCCGTGGATTCTGCAACCCCAACCCCGGTGCGGCTTTGTCATCGTCGGCCGCGAGGGCACGATCAGCTCCTACGACTTCGCGGAGACGATCAAAGTCCAGACGCGGGCCAATCCCGAGGGCGAGGTGCGGCCGGTAGACGCGCTGGAGAAACCCTACCAGAATCCGGTGCAGTATGTGATTCACTGTATCGAGGAAGGCAAGCCGATCGAAGGCCCGCTGTCGCCGGCGCTGTGTCGCATCGGTCAGCAAATTGTCGACACCGCCTTCCAGAGCGCTGAGCAGCAGCGCACTCTACCGCTGATTCAATAGGAATACAGGCGATGGCAGCAGACCAGGACAGCGGCTATGGCCGGGGTAAAACCGGGCCGGAGGGCGAAGTGGCGGCCCCGGATCTGCCCTATCAGCCGCGCGATCCCGACAGCTATCGCCCGTCGATTGGCTTGATCGGCTGTGGCGGCATCTCCGAGATGCACTTGCGGGCTTATAAAAACGCGGGTTACGATGTCGCGGCATTGTGCAGCCGCGACCGGGAACGGGTTGAGAAGCGGCGGGAGGAGTTTTATCCGGAGGCCGATACCTATCTCGACTATCGCGAATTGCTCGCGTGCGACGATATCGCGGTGGTGGATATCACGCCCCACCCGGAAGAGCGGGTGCCGATTCTCGCGGCGGCCATCGACGCCGGCAAACACATCCTGAGCCAGAAGCCCTTTGTGGTGGATCTCGACGTGGGCGAGGAGTTGGTTGCGCAGGCTGAAGCGCGGGGCGTAAAGCTGGCGGTCAATCAAAACGGTCGCTGGGCACCGCATTTTAGCTATATGCGGCAGGCGGTGGCCGCCGGACTGGTCGGTCAGGTGCAGAGCGTTCAGTTCGCCGTGCACTGGGACCACAACTGGATCGCCGGCTCGGCCTTTGATGCGGTGGAGGACCTGGTGCTCTATGATTTCGGAGTGCATTGGTTCGATATGGCGGTGGCGCTGTTGGGCAACGAAAAGCCGCAGAGGGTCCACGCCTCGGCGCGATGCGCTGCGGGCCAGGAGGCCAAACCGCCGCTATTAGCCCAGGCGCTGATAGAGTGCGAGCGGGCCCAGGCGGCGATGTTCTTCAATGGCAATACGCGCCAGGGGCAGGAGGACCGCACCTATCTGGTCGGCACCGAGGGCGCAATCGGTGCCAGCGGCGTGGATCTGACGGCGCAAGAAATTGTGCTCTATACTGCGGAGGGAGTGGCCCGACCCCGGCTCGAGGGGACGTGGTTTGAACAGGGCTTCCACGGGACCATGGCCGAGCTGCTCTGCGCGATTGAGGAGGATCGCGAGCCACTCAATAATGCCCGTGCCAATCTCGAGAGCCTGGCGCTGTGCTTCGCGGCGGTGGAGAGCGCGCACCGGGGCGAAGCGGTGGCGCCGGGGACGGTGCGGCGATTGCCCGGTTTTTGATTTCGTCCGGAAAGAGTCTATATTTTTGCCATGGCCGCATTGGGTGTGGGCGCGATGCGGTTTTTGCATTTGGGGGCGATAATGACGAAGAAAAACCAAGACCAACTGCGCGGCGTCTGGTCGGCACGCAAGGGGACGGTGGAGATCAGTTGTCCCGCGCTAGCTTCCAGACGTCGCTTGCCATATTGTTGCCGGCGATGACCCACAGGGCGTCGCGGTGGACGCAGACGCTGGCGGCGTGGCGCGGCGCCCAGGGGGTGTCGGGTAGCTCGTGCCAGGTCTCGCCGTCGGGCGAATACCAGACGTCGTTGCGATTGCCAATGCCGTCGTATCCCTCCAGCACCCACAGCTTGTCGTCGAAGACGGCCACTTCGTGGTAGTCGCGCCCCGGCCAGGGCGCCGCCTCGAGATGGCATCGCCATTCGACGCCGTCGGCGGAGCTCCAGATGTCGTTGTAGTAGCTGCGATTGGGTCGGGTCGGGGTTTCGTAAGTGCCGCCGCCTAAGATCCAGATGCGATCGTCGAATACCGCGCTGCCGCCGATCATACCGCGCGGGGCCCAGCGCGGCGGGGCGCATTCGAGTCGCTGCCATTCGATCCCGTCTTCGCTATTCCAGACATCGTCGTAAAAACGCTCTGCGGCCGGGGCGAATTGCGGCAGGGTCTGGCCGCCGAGGATCCAGATTTTCTCCTTGAAGACAAAGGTGTAGTGCAGCAGGCGCGGTCCCCAGGCCACGGCGGGATTGACGCAATCCCAGTGGACGCCGTCGGCTGATGACCACACATCCGATTGGTAGTGTCCCTGATTGCCGTCGCCGCCGACGATCCACATGCGGTCCTGGTGGACGGCATAGCCGGCGGTGTGGCGGCCCTCCCAGTCGTCGGTGGGATCGTAGCCGTCGGCGAAGGTATTGTCCTTGATCAGGGTCCAGTTTGCCCCGTCTGCCGATGACCACACTTCGTTGTTGCAGATGCGGGGGAAGTAGGTTTTATCGCCGGGATTCCAGCCACCCAAGAGCCAGATCTCGTCGTTGAAGGAGAGTGCACCGGCCCCGTCGCGGGGGGCGAAGGGGGCGGCGGCGTTGACCTGGGTCCAATGATAGGTGGCCTGGCTCATTTTTATTACCTGAAAATAGTTTGGGGTGGCGAGGTGTGACTCGCGCATGAATATGCGCGGAGGCAGAACAAATCGACCTCGGCGTCGTCCATTTTGTTTGCTCGTAATTTGTGAAGTGGCATCCACGTAGCAGTGAGCGTTGCCCAAGATCCCAACCATATCAAGCACAAATAAGCCGGCCGCAGCAAGGCCATGGGTGCGTTTTGCGGCGCAGAGGTGCAATACCGCTCATTTTGCCCGCCGCGTCCTAATTTGTTAAATCTTGGGCTAACTTGATGCCAGGAGCACCGCAGATGGAACCCATCCACATCGGCAACACCCGCCAACTCTTCGTCGATGCGCATCTGATCGACTCGCTCAGCGACGCGCGGCTCGTTTTGCACCCGCCGACGCGCTGCGACCCGATCATCGAGATCGACAAACCCTGGGAAGTCGGCGGCGTGGCCTACGCGGTGCTCCTTAGAGACGACGGGCTCTGCCGCGCCTGGTATCGCTGCACGCCCGAGCCCGACACCAACTCCACCGCCAAGTCGCTCACCGCCTATGTCGAGAGCGACGACGGCATCAGCTGGCGCAAGCCGTCGCTGGGGCTGGTCGAGTTTCAGGGCTCGACGGATAATAACCTGGTCTGCGATGATCCGGACCTGGTCAATTTCGCACCATTTAAAGATGAAGACGCACCGCCTGTAGAGCGCTACAAAGCCATCGGTCGGCGCGGCAAGATCTTCACCGCCGTCTCGCCCGACGGCCTGCACTGGACCAAGCATCCCGAGCCGGTGCAGACCGCGGGGCCGTTCGACTCGCACAATATCGCCTTTCGCGACCCGTGGACGGGCAACTATCTGATGTATGCGCGCGGGATTCGCAAGGACGGCATGCCGGGACACGGGGTGGAGGTCGATTTCAAAGAGGGCGTGCGCTGGATTCGCCGGGCTGAGTCCGACGATTTTTTAAACTGGAGCCCGCTCGAACTCATCGCCACCGACGACGAGACCCTGGAGCATCTCTACACCAATTCCTGCGTGCCCTACGAGCGCAGCGAAGGTCTGTATCTGATGTTCCCCTCGCGCTTTGTCAACGCTCGTTCGCCGACGTCCGACTGGCCCTATCCCGGCGTCAGCGACGCGGTGCTGATGAGCAGCCGCGACTCGAAATACTTCGATCGCACCTTCAAGGAAGCCTGGGTCCGCCTCGGGCCCGACCCTGACAACTGGCACGAGCGCAGCGTCTATATTATGCGCGGGATTCTCGACACCGGCCCCAACGAGCTTTCGCTGTATATGAGCGACCACTGGCGCTTGCCGAGCAATGCCATCCGCCGGCTGGTGCAGCGCAAGGATGGTTTCGCCTCGGTGCAGGCCGGCTACGATGGCGGCGAGGTGCTGACCCGGCCGCTGGTTTTCGCCGGGAACGAGTTGCGGCTCAACCTGTCGACGAGCGCGGCGGGCAGCGTGCGGGTGGAAATTCAGGACGAGGGCGGGCAGCCCTTGCCGGGCCTGGCGCTGGCGGATTGCGCGGAGATCTTCCAGGATGAGATCGACCGGCCGGTGCGCTGGAAGGGAGATGTGGATCTGGGCGCGGTTGCCGGGCGGGTGGTGCGGCTGCGCTTTGCGCTGCGCGACGCCGATCTCTACGCCTTGCGCTTTGCGGGGGAGTAAGTCAATGAGCGAGATCTATGTACTGGTGCGCGCCGACGATATTGGCATGGAACATGGGGTCAACGAGGCCTGTATTCACGCCTTCCGCGCGGGGATTGCCCGCTCGGTGGAATTGATGGCGCCGTGTCCGTGGTTTGCGGAGGCTGCACGGATGTTGGCGGAGTGCCCCGACTACGACGTGGGCGTGCATTTGACGCTGACCAGCGAGTGGGACAATCTCAAATGGGGACCGATGACCGCCGCGCCGAGTCTGGTAATGGAGTCGGGCTATTTCTGCCAGACCTTTTGGCCGCGGGAGGGCGTCGAAGTATTTCGGGATCTCGATTGGAAGATCGAGGAGGTGGAGCAAGAGCTCCGGGCGCAGATCGAGAAGGTGCTCAAACACGCGCCGCACGCCTCGCATCTGAGTGGGCATATGGGGCTTAGGCGAGTGGACGAGCGGATCGGGGCAGTCTATGAGCGATTGGAGGCCGAGTACGGGTTGGTCGTCGATGTGGGCGCATTCGCGCGCTTTGCGGGCTTTGGGGCGGAGAGCCGGGAGTTGACGCCCGAGGAAAAGACCGAGGCCCTACGCGCTAATCTAACCGATTTGGGGCCGGGCAAATGGCTCTTTATAGACCATCCAGCTTTTGACGCGGCGGAGATACAGGCTCTGGGCCATCCGGGCTATGGCGGCGTGGCGCTGGATCGTGCGGGGGTCACCCGCGCCTGGACCGATGCCCAGGTCCAGGCGATCATCCACCAGCGCGGGATACAACTGGTCAGTTATGCCGATGTCGAGAAAGGACTGGCTTGATGGATGCGACTTGTTTGGAATACGCTTTGACGGAAGAAGAGCGCCGCCAGTTTGAGGAGGACGGTTATCTCATCGTCCGCGATGTGTTGCCGGCGGATTTGGTGGCCGAGTTGATCCCCGTCGTCGACCGGCTCGACGCCGAGTACCGACCCAAGAGGGGGCTGGAAGATCACCAGATGCTCAACTTGCTCGACTTTATCGGCAAGGACGAGCTCTTTTTGGAATTGCTGGATTGGCCGCAGGTTTTCGCCAAAGTATTCGGTCTGCTCGGCTGGCATATACAGCTCTATCACTCGCATATGATCGTGACACCGCCGCTCAATGGCCAAGAGCCCAAGCGCAAGCGGCTGGGCTGGCACCAGGACAGCGGGCGGCTCAATATCGACCTGGAGACCGACCCCCGACCGATGATTTCGCTCAAGGTGGCGTTTTTCCTCACCGACTGCATGGAGACCAATCGAGGCAACTTCCACGCGGTGCCCGGCTCGCATCGGATCAATCGGATCGAGCTGCCCAAGGACGAGGACCGGGATCCCGAAGGGGCGGTGCCGATTCGGGTGGCGGCGGGCGATGCGGTGTTTTTCGATCGGCGGATCTGGCACGCGGCGGGCCACAACTATTCGCCCGAAGCGCGCAAGGTATTGTTCTACGGCTATAGCTATCGCTGGTTGCGCCCGCGCGACGATATGACCGTGGAGCACTTTATGGCCCGTTGCGATCCGATCCGGCAGCAGCTATTGGGGGCGAGTCCGAGCGGTTGGCATGGCTATACTTCTCCCAGGGAGGAGGACGTGCCGCTGCGGGAGTGGATTCGCGAAAATCTGGGTGAAGAGGCGGTGGTGCGATGAGTGAGGTGCGGCGGATCGCGCATGCCGATCTGGTGCAGTTTTTTAAAGATGCACTCGCTGCGGTTGGCGTGCCATCGCACGTGGCGGAAATCGAAGCCGAGATCGGTGCCGAGGTCGATTTGTGCGGGGTGCATACGCACGGAGTGCGGTTGTTGCCGACGATGATTGAGCACCTTAAAGCGGGTCGCACCAATGGCGCACCGGAATTGGCGGCGGTGGTCGAATATCCGGCTGCGGTGCTCTACGAGACGGACCGGGGTCTCGGTCGCTATGTCTCGGCGGTGTGTATGGACAGGGCGGTGGACAAGGCGCGCGAATACGGGATCGGTGCGGTGGCGGTGCGCGGGGTGGCGCACTGGGGTCGGGCGCACTCCTATGCGCTGAGGGCGGCGCAGCAGGGCATGATCGGTCTGTGTTTCACCAATGCCATCGTCAACTTTGCGGCCTGGGGCACCAGGACGCCTTCGCTGGGCAACAATCCTATGGCCATCGGCGTGCCCGGAGACGTATCGAAGATGG
>JAYYUU010000039.1:0-5181 GCA_036343835.1 Candidatus Latescibacterota bacterium
CGACGAACTACAAAAACTCAAGACTGCGTAACATCAGTAATTAAAAAATAAGCCGGCCTCAGCATTCGCGTTGCCATTGTGGAAAGCGACATCAGGCGATCCACTCGCCAAAGCGCGCCTCATCGACATTGCGCCCGCTGACGACAATTACCACATCCCCCGCCCCCTCCAACTCCACCTTGCCCGCCAACGCCGCAGCGACCCCAATCGCCCCCGATGGCTCGACGCGCAAACCATGCCGCTGATACATCCACCGCATCGCCGCTTGCGTATCTGCATCGGGCACGGCGACCGCTGCGGATACCTTATCGCGCAATATCGGCCAGTTGTGCTCGCCAACATCATAAGAGCACAACCCGTCACAGATACTCGCCGGCTGGTCAATCCGCACCCGCTCACCAGCCTTAAGCGACTGGCAGAAATCAGCGGCCCCCTCCGGCTCAACGCCAATAATCTCCGCCTCGGGCAAGCCCTCGGCCACCGCCAGCGCATGCCCCGCCATCAGCCCACCGCCGCTGACCTGGCACAAAAAATGCGAAACCTCCCGCTCCTGCCCCCGCAACTCCTCGACGATCTCCAACCCACCGACCCCATTGCCGGCGATCACATGGACGTCATCGTAGGGCGAAGCCTGCACCGCCCCCTCCTCCTCGGCGATCTGGCGAGTCAGCTTATCCCGCTGGCCGGTCTGGTGGTCCGTAGCGATATCGTAGGTGCGAATCTCGGCGCCAAACGACCGCGTCAGCGCGAATTTCACCTTTGGCGCACTCTCGGGCATCACGATAATTACCCGCTTGCCGTAGCGCATCCCCGCATACGAGATCCCGGAGGCGAAATTGCCCGACGAATGCGCCGCCACCGGCCGGTCGCCGATCTGCTCCAGATTGTTCGCCATCCAGTTCAAGGCGCCGAGCAGCTTAAACGAACCGACCGGCGTCCAGCCATAGTCCTTCAGCCAGACCCGGCGACCGCCCGCAAGCCCGAGCTCCTTTTCCAACGAATACGAGCGGACGAGCGGAGCCGACGATATATGCTGGCGAATCGCGCTTTCAGCCCGGCGGACATCGTCGATAGCAGCCACGCGAATAGACATCAGCCAATCTCCATATTATTGGACCTGCACTTGTTCCCCATCCGACGCCAATAGCGGCATCTGACCGCCGTGATGGACCCCGGGACCATAGAGCACCGCCTGCTGCTCCGGCGTCAACTCCCCCACCCAATCGCCGTAGCGCGCCTGCGGCGTAAAGTGCCGCCCCACCGCCCGCGCCGCCGCCCGTGCCGCGTATTTGTAAAGCACCGATCGCCGCTCGTGCTCGGCTTGCCAGGGCAAGGTGCCGTGGGTGGCCGTCTCGGCGAAAAACAATACATCGCCCGCCCGCATCTCCGGCTGCACCACCAGCCCCATCGGATCGTCCAGCGTCGGCACTTCGGGCGGCGCTTTCTCGCAGCTTTTGTGGCTGCCGGGCACGAGGCAGAACCCTCCGTCGCCCGCATTGCAGTCAGCCAGTTGCCAGGCCACCGTCACCCCCCGGCAATGGATCGCCCCGTTCTGCTGATGATACCAGACAGCCGGGCTAAACGGCTCACCCGCCCCGTGCAACCGGTGGCCTTCGGTGCCCTTGCTCGCTCCGATCAGCAAGGGTCCGTGGTCGAGGGCGAAAACCCCGACCGCAAAAGGCATTGAGCCGCGAGACCACCACCGGATGCACCAGCAACTTGCGAAAAGGCTCGCGCTCCGGCTCGGACCAGCCCAACATCCCCGTCATTTCAAAGCGTCCCTCATCTCCCGTTAATGCCGCCGCACCTCGCGCCAGATCGGCCGGCCGCCTTGTACCCCGCGCCCACTGGCGATATAGCGCCGCGTTGCACTCATCCACTGCTTCCGCGCTCAACGCCCCCCGCACCACCAGATAACCCCCAAGTCGAAATAATACAGCTCTTCTTCACTCGCTCTGTGCAATTCCATCGCCTAAGCCTCCGCACTATCGGGTTTCTCCAATCGCACCACCCCATCCTCCCCCACCAGCAGATACATATCTTCGCGCCCCGGGGCCGAACACGGCCCAAACATCACCGCCCGCTCCTCCGCGCTCATCCCCGCGACCAATTCCTCGCCCCAGTAGACCTCGGGTGCGCAGACCTCTCTCGAAGGACCTTGCCGGGTCGCGGTGCGCCCGGCGTATTTGTAGAGGATAGACCGCCGCTCGTGTGCATTGCGCCAGGGGTGACTGCCGTGGGTCTGGGCACCGTCCATAAAAAACAGCACGGCGCCGGCCTTGACCTCCGGCTGGACGATCGCCCCTTCCATCTCATCGCTATTGCGCACGTCTTTGGGCATGCTGAACCGCGCCTTATGGCTGCCCGGCGCGCAGGCAAATCCCCCGCCACCCGCCGGGCAGTCGGTCAAATTCCAGGTCACCGTCACCCCACCGCAATAGCCCTGACCGTTCTGGTGGTGGTAGGCGACGTATTCCCGATGCGGTTCCGCCGCCCCGTGCATCGTCAGCCCCGCCGTGCCCTCGACCGCGTTGTTGAATTGCGGTCCGTGGTCGAGCCGGAATCCCCGCCCGCACATCCAGTTCAAACGGTTGACCACCACCGGATGCGCCAGCAGCATGCGGAAGGGCTCGCAGTGGGGCTTGGGCAAATTGAGCAGATTGTCGCCGTGATACCAGCGGGGGCCCGTGCCCTGCAAAAACGAGGAGTCCCTCGCTCCGGCGCTGTCCTCGCCAGTATGGACCCACTTTTTGATATAGTCGATCGCCTGGTTGGCCTCGTCGATCGCCTCCGCCGTCAACACCCCGGGCACCACGAGATACCCGGTCAGATCCCAAAAATAGCGTTCGCGTTGGTCCATATTCTCCTGCTTTCGCAAAGGACGCCGGCTCGATATTCCAAACGCTAAACCTGTGAAACCTGCACGACAGTGGCAAGCAGATTTCACAGTCCCTTGCCCAAATTGACCCAATACCCCTTAATTCCTATCGCAATGGCATTACAGCAAAGCCCAATTTCAGTATAGAAGCCGACAAGCGCGTATCGGAACCGGAAAGACGGATAAACGCGGAGAAAAAACCATGGACAACGAAGCCAACGAATATCGCGACCAATTCGCCCGCAACGGCTACTATGTGTGCGAAAACATCCTCGACCAGGACATGGTCGACCGCCTGAACCATCTCAGCGACGAGGTGCTCGCCCAACAGGATCCGGGGCATTTCGCACAACACCGCACCACCGGCAGCATGGTCATGGTCGACTGGGCCATGGCCTATCAACACCCCGTAATGGCCGAACTCATCGGCCACCCGAAAACGCTGGCGGCGCTGGCGCAACTCGGTTTTGCCGAGCCGAAATTCGGCCACGGCCGCATCATCAGCAAACCGCCGCACAGCCCGCCGCTTTTTTGGCACGAGGACGGCCGCTTCTGGGACGATCCGGTGAGTTATACCGCGCAGCCCATACAGGTTTTCCTGATGTATTATCTGACCGATACCACGCCAGAAAACGGCTGCCTGCGGGTCGTGCCGGGATCGCACTTAAAACGCCATCACTTACACGACGAGGTCTCCCCGCGTCACACCCAAGATCTCACCGCCTATGCCAACCCCGACGATCCGGGCTTTTCGCACGTCGCCGACGAGATAGACGTCCCCGTTAAGGCCGGTGATCTCGTCATGGGCTATGGCAGCCTGCTCCACGCCGCGCACGGCAACCAGACCGACGAGCGCCGGACGGTACTGACCCTGTGGTACTATCCCGACTATGTCGCCCTGCCCGAGCGCACGCAGGCCACCGTCGCCTCGGTCGAAGTCCCCAACACCGCCGGCACAGCGGTCGATCCGGCGTTAGAGACCCTGCTGGAACCACTCAAGATCACCTACGGCGGCAACGCCGAGCCGATCGAAACCCAGTGGGTGCCGGGCGAAGCCCTCAAATAGCATAGTGCTATGCCACAGGCGTACAAAACTGAACTAAACGATGTAGAACGAACTCCAGGACGATTCGGTGACGGACACTTATACCCTATGACGCCAGCACCGCAAGACCTCCATTGGGCCATCATCCTCGAGATGGTCACCCCGGGGCGTCGATGTCCGTTTTCTGACCGCCGAGAAAATGACCGACCGGTCGGGCAACCCCGACCGGGTCCAGATTACCCACCATGGCACGACCTTCTGGTCGCTGTCGGTCGACTGGTGCCGCCGGCATCTCCCCCGACGACGACGAGCGAGCGCCGATCGTCGACCGATATCTGGCCAAGCGAGACAACCCGCAAACAATAAGAGAGGATCCATTATGAGCTATCGAGTAGGCATCATCGGCTGCGGCGGCATGGGCCATTCGCACGCCAAAGCCTGGGGCCAGCGCGAGGACACCGACGTCGTGGCAGCCATGGACATCTCACCAGAAGCCGCGCAACGCCTGGCCGAGGAGCACTCAGTACCCGCCACCTACACCGACTACGACGAGATGCTGGCCAAAGAAGAGCTGGACATCGTCAGCATCCCCACCTGGCAGGGCGCGCGGGCGGCCCCTGCGATCGCCGCCGCCCAAGCCGGGGTCAAAGCCATCCTCGGCGAAAAACCCATGGCCGACAATCTCGGCAACGCCGACGATATGATCGCCGCCTGCGATACCCACTCCGTCAAACTGGCCATCGGCCACCAGCGCCGCTTCGCCCCCGCCGCCAACGAAATCCGCCGCTTAGTCGCCGACGGCGCCATCGGCGAGCCGCGCATAGTGCACCACATCGCCAAACCCAACGCCGGGCTGCTCAACACCGCCACCCACGCCATCGACGGCTGGCGCTACTCCCTCTCCGACCCCGAAACCCTCTGGGTCGTCGGCCAGGCCAGCCGCACTACCGACCGCTGGGAGCGCCGCAGCATCTGCGAGGATTTGTGTATGGGATTGGTCTGCTTCGAAGGCGGGGCGCGCGGTATCTACGAGGGCGATCTGCCCGACCCGCGCATCGCGCTACCCGAAGTCACCGGCACCGCAGGCAAGATCGCCCTGGGCAAAGAAGGCAAAATACTCCTGCAACAGGACGCCAAAGGCGGCTGGCAGGAAATCGAGCCCGCCCCTGTCGCAACGAATCAGTATCAAGAAATGATCGACTGGATCGAAGGCCGCGTTGAAGACCACCGCGGCAACGCCAAACAGGCGCGCTATACC
>JAYYUU010000040.1:0-9919 GCA_036343835.1 Candidatus Latescibacterota bacterium
GGAGAGAGCCGATCTACAGCTTGGGACCCGCAACGAACGCCTGGCCTATATCGTCGAGCGCTGTCTGGAGAGTTCGGCGGCCTATAAGCTTTTCGATATGCTGGCTTCGATAGCCGATTTGGACAAGGATGCCAAATTGGAATATATGGAGTTAGTAAGGGATTCGAGCGCGTATTCGGACGAGGAAATCAGCGCCATCGAACGTCTGATCATCAGCGGTGCAGCCCGCTATTTCAAAGAGGTGATCGACCAGGTGCGCTCGGAACAGGTCCAGCGCGAAATCGAAGATATGCTGGTTTAGGCCAGTTCCGGGGCACTGGCGATGACTTTGTCGATGGCGGCGGCGATATCCCGCATATCGTTGCCGGAGCCCAGCAGCATGTTCTGGGTGAGCCAGACCGCTTCAGCAGCGCAGACGCGTTCGGTGACGGGGCATGAGACCTCGCTATAGTCCGGTTGGCCCTGGAAGTAGGGGCTGGTCAGGGGATAGTCGGCAAAGTGGGTGGCAAAGGCCGCTTCTTGGTACAGGGGCCTGTAACCCGAGGAACAGGGAATGCCCTCGGCGCAGAGCGCTGCGATAAAGCGATCGCGCGTCAGTCCCGACGATTCGGCGCAGTAGCGGATGATATAGAGGTGATGGGCATGGGTGGTGACCCGCGCGTCGGCGTCTAAGGGGGCGATGCCCTCGACCTGGTGCAACAAGGATGTGAGCAGCGCCGCGTTTTCAGTCCGGCGAGCGGTTTGCGCTTCGAGGCGCGTCAGCTGACTGAGGAGCAGGGCGGCGTGAAATTCGGATATGCGGTAGTTGGAGCCGACCAATGGGTGCTCGTACCAGGCGCCCGTACGCGATCGGCCACAGTTGTGCACCGACCAGGCGCGATCGGCTAAGGTCTCGTCGTCGGTGGTAATAAATCCGCCCTCGCCGCCACATAAGTTTTTGCTGGCCTGGAAGCTAAAGGTGCCCAAATCGCCGATGGCCCCGACGCGGCGTCCCCGCCAGGCGGCGGCATGGGCTTGGGCGGCGTCTTCTAATAGATGGATCTGATGGCGGGCGGCCAGCGCGCCCAGGGCGTCGAGATCGCACGGCCGACCGGCGATATGGACGCCGATTACGGCCCGGGTTTTCTCCGTTATCGCCTGCTCGACCGATTGGGGGTCGATATTGTAGCTGGCGGAGTCGATATCGGCGAAGACGGGGATGCCCCCGGTAGCGCAGACGGCGCTGGCGGTGGCCATAAAGGTGTAGGCTGGGACGATGATTTCGTCGCCGGGGCGGATGCCGATGGCGTCGAGGGCGACCTGGAGCGCGGTGGTGCCATTGCTGGTCGCGATGCCGAATGAGGCCTCTTGAAAGGTGGCGAATTCGCGTTCGAAGAGTTGGGTGTGTGCATCGAGGAACCAGCGCCCTGAGCGCAGGACGGCAAGCAGGGCTTCTTCCTCGGCGGGACCGTAGATGGGCCAGGCGGGAAAGGGGGTGTCGCGCAGGGGGGTGCCGCCATTGAGGGCGAGCATATGAACGACTTAGTTCAGAGGTTGAGTTGTTGCTCTTTGAGAAATTGCTGAATCCCCTTTTTGTTGAGGGTGCGCAGCGCGCGCGCGGTGAGCCGCAGCGTGACGGTGCGGCTCTCTTCGGGGATGAAAATGCGTTTTTTGATCAGGTTGGGCTGCTGGACGCGCTTGGTTTTGTGCTGCGAGTGGCTAACGCTATTGCCGACCAGGCCCTTGACGCCGGTAAGGCTGCACTTTCTGGGCATAAAAACTTCTCCTTAGAAGACCTAAGAAGATAGCGGCGACAAGCATATAAGTCAAGGGATGACCTTGACAAAAGAGAGGCTTGAGATCACCTTAAAAGCGTCGTTCGACGCCATTCCCCATTAGATCTACCCTCTCTATATTTATGAACGGATTCAGATTTGGTTTTTGTGCGCTGGCGCTTGCTCTTGCGGTCGGAGCGGCTGCGGAATTGCGCGTAGTCGAAAGCGGACCGCAATACCTGCGCTTGGTCTACGAGCCCGACGGTCCTGAATTGGAACGGGGTCGCGGCACATTGGTGGGTCTGCCACCCGACGGCGAGATTCGCCTGGAGCTTATCGAAGCGCGGGTGGTGCGGACGGATCGCGCCGACGAGGATGCCGAGCCGATGTCCGGTCCGGTGTTTTTGGGCCGGCGGGGTCTGGTGCGACGTCAGCACGTCGCCGAACTGGCCTTCGGCCCCCGGATCGAAGCGGACGGGACGCGGACATTGTACGACCGGGTGGTCGTCGATGTGCATCTCGCCGGAGGTGGGGGAACCCGCAGCACCGATAAATGGGGCGAGGAATTCTATCGCCGGGTGCTGGTCAATCCCGATCAGGCGCGGAACTGGCGCGTAGCGCCCAGCAGGCGGCCGGCGCGCAAATCCGCCCTACAGGATGGAACCTGGTTAAGGGTTTTTGTACAGGAAGAAGGCATGTATCGAATCACTGGCTCCGACCTTATAGAGGCGGGGGTCGCGCTCGATGGCGTCGATCCCGCCCGCCTGCGGCTGCGCTATGGCGGCGGCAAAGCGCTGTCCTTGGGACAGGTCCGCCTGCCCCAGGGCCTTGAGGAAATGGGGCTTGTCGTCGAAGACGGCGGCGATGGGCGGCTGGACGCGGAGGATTTCGTGCTATTCTGGGCCGAGGGGGTCAATCGCTGGGAATACAATCGAACGGCCCGCTCGTTCGAGTACCGACACAATCTCTACGCCCGCGAAAATGTCTACTGGTTGGGTTTTGGCGGTGGGGAATTGGGAACGCGGCCCAATACCAGGAATGGCGCGCTGGAGGCTTTCGAGCCGCACCGACCTACGAGCTATCGGGTGCGGGTGCACGAAGAGGCCGAGCAATTTATCCTGGCCCAGACCTTCGGCATCAAGTCGGGCTACAATTGGTACTGGGAAGATTTCCGCGGCAACGCGCGCAATTTTCCCCTGGTGGTGCGGCAGGCCGTAGATGTGCCGGTGAATATCCGCCTGAATTTTCAAGGGGTTGCCAAGTCGCAGCCGAGTTTTGGCGTGCGCTGGAACGACGAGGCCGTCGGGGTGTTGCGTTTTGAGACCCATACCGCCATCCTCTCCGAATTTCAGACGACGACGGGGGCGCAAGAGGGCCTAAATCAGTTGGGGATTTTTCACACCAATAGCGACCCGACTCGTTTCGATTGGTACGAGCTGGAGTACAGCCGTGGATTCGTCGCCGAGCGCGGCGAACTGATCTTCACCTATTCGCTGCGGACGGGTATCAGCGAGTTTCAACTCTCCGGTTTTGCCGACGAAAGGCCCCGCGTTTTCGAGGTTTCTCAGGGCCTGGTGGAGATCATCGACTTTGCCTACGACGCGCAGGCTGGGACCGTCATCTTTCAGGATCAGTTCGCCTCCGTGCCGCGGCACTACGCCGTCGGGGGGGCTTCGACCTGGAAGCGCCCTGCGCGGATCGAGCTCGACACTGCGGGCAATTTGCTCACCGAGATCGCGGGGGCCGACTGGATCGCGATTTACCACCGCGATTTCCGCGACGCGGCCGAGCGTCTGGCTCAGTGGCGCAGCGAAGACGACCGCTTCGGGGCGCCGCTGCGAGCGGTGGCCATCGATGTGGAGGATATTTACGACGAGTTTTCCGGCGGGCTTTTGGATCCGGCGGCGCTGCGCAACTTTCTCGCCCATGCCGCCGAAAATTGGGATCCGCTGCCGATGTTTGTGACCTTGGTCGGCGATGGCTCGTACGACTACAAAAACAACTCGGGCACCAGCCCGGGCAATTGGATTCCGCCCTATCAGGACGGCGACAGCACCTATGACGACTGGTATGTGCGGGTAGTGGGGGCGGACAAATTAACCGATATGGCCATCGGTCGATTGACGGTGCAGACCGCGGCGGAGGCCAATTCCTTAGTCGATAAGATCATCGACTACGACCGCAGTCCGGAGGTCGGCCCCTGGCAGAGCCGGATCTTGATGGTTTCGGACGATCTGAGTAATCCGGATGAGCCGCACGATGTCGAGGCTTATTTTATTATCGACAGCGAATTTATATCGCAGCGGTTGGTGCCCGTAGATCTCGATATGACCAAGCTCTATATCGCTCATTTTCCTCTCGAAGGGCGGACCAAGCCGCGGGCCAGGGACGAATTCATCCGGCTCTTTAACGAAGGTGCCCTGATCATGACTTATCTGGGCCATGGCAATCCGACCGTGCTGGCCCACGAGAGCATGTTCTTGGTCTCGCGCGACCTCAATTCGATTCAGAATGGCGGGCGCTTGCCCTTCTTCTACACCGCGGCCAGCCAGATCGGCGTCTTTGACGATCCGGCGCGGATCTCGATGCCCGAGGCGCTGTTGAAGAAGGAGGATGGGGGGGTGATCGGCATGATTTCGGCTACTCGGGTCGGCTACCACAATAGCAATATGATCCTGGCCAACCAGTTTCACGAGCAGATGTATCGCAGCGGGCGGCAACACGTACCGGTCGGCCTGGCGCTGATGGAGGCCAAGCAATTGGTATTGCCGCTCTTTAGCGCCACCGATCTGGCCTTCCGCAATATGCAGCGCTATTCGCTCTTCGGCGACCCGGCGCTGCGGCTGGCTGTGCCGCACTTCGGGGTGCAGGTCGAGGTCGCCGATTCGCTCAGTGCCCTGGGGGAAGTGGCGGTTGCCGGCCAGGTGCTCGACCCGACCGGGGTCCCCGTCACCGACTATCAGGGACAGGTGTGGTTGCAGGCCTTTGATTCGACCGTGCAGAGCCGTCTGGACGGCTTTACCTATCGCCAGATTGGCGCCCATATCTTTCGCGGGCGCTTTGCGGTGGTCGACGGGCGCTTCGCAGGCGAATTCCGCGTGCCCAAAGATATTACCTATGGCGGGAGACACGGTCGAATTAGCGCCTATGTCTGGAGCGATGCGCAGTCCGCGGCTTTTGGCGTGGCCGATGGATTGGTGTTTTCGGGTACGGCCGAGGGGGTGGAAGTCGATTTGGAAGGGCCGGAAATTTCCCTGCGTTTTGCGGGGGGCAGTGGCACGACGATCCCGCGCCAAACCACGCTAGTGGCGACGATTACCGACCCGAGCGGCATCAATATAACGGGCGAGACCGGCCACGCCATCGAGCTGGTGATCGACGGCGTGGTGTTTATCCTGACGGATTTCTATAGCGTGCAGGAGGGGAACTACCGGCAGGGGATCATTGAATTTCCCCTACCCGAGCTGGAACCCGGAGAGCACGAGTTACGTCTGAAGATCTGGGATAACTTCAATAATTCGTCGCGCACCACCGTGACGGTCAAGGTCGGGGAGGGGGCTGACGCCGGCATCGAGAATGTGCTATTTTTTCCCAATCCCATGCGGGATGCCGGTGGACATTTCACCTACGAGCTCAAGGAAAATATGCGCGCGGTGCAGATTCAGGTCTTTTCGCTTGCCGGCCGGTTGGTGGACGAGCTGGATGGGCAGACGGGTGAGGGGTATAATCAGGTGGTCTGGATTCCAGCGGCGGATCTGGCCAATGGTACTTATCTTTACAAGATAGCCGTTGAGCGAGAAAGCGGTTCCCGGGGCGAGCGCACAGCCGCCCTACAGGTCGCCAAGTGAGCGCGAGAGGAGTGCCTTTGCAGCAGTGAGATCGCCTTAGTATTCAGGCAGCCGATTTGTAGACTGCAAATAGCTTTACTTATTTTCTCCAGTTCTGAGGAGGACTTCGCAATGAGGAAACTGACGACCTTGACGCTGGTCGGTCTTTGTCTGGCTTTGTTGCCCGACAGGGTCCAGGCCACGCCGGAAAGTCGGGCCGCCGTGCTCTTTCTGTTGATCGAGCCGGGCGCCCGCGCCATCGCGATGGGCGAATCGTATGTCGCCATCGCCGACGACGCCACCGCCAGCTATTTCAACCCCGCGGCCCTCGCCGGGCAGATCCGCAAAAAAGTCAATTTCACCCACAGCAAGTGGTTGCCCGGGTTGGCCGACGATCTGTCCTACGAGTTTTTAGCCTATTCGACGCCCGTTGAAGGGTGGGGCAATATCGGAGTCAATGTGGCGTTGCTAAACTTGGGCGAGCAGATTCGCACCGATGAGCGCGGGAATACCCAGGGGACCTTCCGCAGCTATGATATGGCGCTGTCGGCGGCCTATGGGGCGGATATCGGCGACAATATGTCCGCCGGCATCGGCTTGAAGTTTATCCGCAGCAATCTCGCCGACCAGGGCGCCGGCATCGAGCGCGGCAAGGGCGTGGGCAATAGCTTCGCCGCCGATCTGGGTCTATTGTGGAAAGCGACGCCGAGTATCAACTTCGGTGCGGCGTTGCGCAACCTCGGCCCCAAGATCGCCTATATCGACGCCAGCCAGGCCGACCCCCTGCCCCAGCATATCGTCCTCGGGGTGGCCTATGACCTGATGGACACCCAGTATCACGACATACTGCTGTCCTTCGACCTCTACAAGCCCCTGATCGCCGACGGCTCCTTCATTGGCAATTTGGTCAAGGCCTGGGCAGATGAAGGCATGAGCGATGAGTTTAAGGAGATGGACCTGCACCTAGGTGGCGAGTATAAATACGGTCTCTCTGCACGCCAGGACGAGGCCTTCTTTGCGTTGCGCGCCGGCTATTCGTGGGATAGCGATGGCGAGTTGAAGACCCCGACCTTTGGCGTTGGGCTCAAATTCAACCGCTTCCAGGTCGACGTGGCCTATATCACCGGCGAAGGCACGCCGATGCAGGACAATACGCGCTTCTCACTGAATCTCATTTTCTAGTTCGGATATCCGTGTCTGCCGGGCGCGGGGATACAGGATCTCCGCGCCCGCGCCCGGCCATGTCTGCGATTTCGCTTCTTTGCTCCCGCTAATCTTCTGCTACTTGCTGCTCTCTTTGGTGGCCGCCTCCGCCCAGGAATGGCGCGTCCTTGCCCTGAGGGTAGACTTCCCGCTCGAAAGTCCCGACGAGCCGACGACCACCGGCGTCGGCGCCTTTGATCTGCGTTTTGTCGAGGATGCCGTCGCGGACTACGCGCCGCCCTTTGATTTGCCGCCGCACGATCGCGCCTACTTCGCCAGACATCTCAAAGCGCTCGATCGCTATTATCGGGTCGTTTCCGCCGGGCGAGTAGCGATTGAAGCGGAGGTCTTTCCCCGCACCGAGCGGCTGGCCTATGCGCTGCCCCAGACCATGCTCCACTACGGCAATGGCCGCACGACCGAGGAGATCGGCGACAAATGGATCGAGCTATTGCGCGACGCGCTCGATGCGGCGTTGGCCGATGCAGATGGTCCGCAGCTTAGCGACTACAATAGTTTTCTCGTCTTCCACGCCGGAGTCGGTCACGAGACCGGCGAGCTCAACGACATTCGTTCGGTCTTTCTCGAAAAGGGCGACTTCGCGCGTTTTAATGGCGGACCGCTGGCTTTGGGCGGTGTCGAGATCGACGAGGCCTGGATTTTGCCCGAATCGCCCAGCCTCAATGGCCGCGCCGGCCTCAATGGCCTGCTGGCCAAATTCTTCGGCAATCAGCTGGGTCTGCCCGGACTGTCGAATTTTGCCGATGGTCTGCCGGCGGTGGGGAGCTGGAGCCTGATGGATGTCGGCGCCAACGCGCTGGGTTTTGTGCTGGCGGACAGCCTGGAGCCGGTCGTCGGCTTTGCCGCGCCACATCCGCTGGCCTGGAGCAAGGCGCGATTGGGGTGGATCGAGCCCCTGGTGGTGCGGCGCGACACGGTGGTGTCGCTATTGGCGACCGATCGCGAAGGCGATTTGCCCAAGGCGCTGCGGGTGCCCATCGACGCCGAGGAGTACTTCCTGCTGGAGAATAGGCAGCAGCGGGGACGGCGCGGGGCGCCCGAAGGTCAGGTGGTGCGTGGGGCTGACCCGGACGAGGTGGTGTGGATCGACGAGGCCGAGATCGAACTGGAGGCGGGGGTCTGGGCAGGGGTAGAGGACTACGACCTCTTTATTCCGGGGTCGGGCGTGCTGATCTGGCATGTGGACGATGGGGTGATTGCCGAGCATATGGCCACCAGTGCGATCAACAACCGACCCGAGCGGCAGGGGATCGCGCTGGAGGAGGCCGATGGGTATCGCGATATAGGCAATCCGGTTTTTGAGCGCTTGCGACAAATCGAAGGGTCGCCCGACGATCCGTTCTTCGTCGGTGGACAGACGCTATTTGGTCCGACTACCCGTCCCGATTCGCGCAGCAATCGGGGGTGGGAGACCGGGATTGAGATCGAGGTGCTTTCCGAGTTGGGCGATACGATGCAGGTGGCCATCCGCTTCGGCCATTCGCGGCCGGGTTGGCCGCAGGCGATAAGCGGCGACGGGCAATTGCAGGCGGTCGATCTGGACGGCGATGGGGCGGACGAGTTGCTTTTTGAAGCGGATGGGGGCATAGGTTATGCCGATAGGGCGGGGATTGCAGCGTGGAGTGTGGCCGGGGCGCGATTGTTGGCCGCTGGTGCTGGCGATGCCGACGGGCGGCAGGAGTTATTCGCTTTGCGCGGGGTGGAGGCGAGCGCCTGGTTGCTTGGAGCGGATGAACCGCTGTGGACGCGAGAGACGGTGGGCGAGGTGGCGGTTTTTAGCGGCAACCTGGGTTCGATTATGGGTTTTGGCGGCGCGGCTTTGTTGTTGGTTGGTGCCGAAGAGGTCGAGGTGGTGGATGCGAGCAGTGGCGCGTTGTTGGAGTTGGTACTGCGGGCGGATTTATCGCTGGGGTCAGACGGTGGCGCAACGGTGCAGCACGCGTCGAGTCCCATCGCGGAGGCCGGATTATTGCCCCCGGCGCTGGGCGATCTGGACGGCGATGGGGCGGCCGAATGGGTAGTGGCCGATCGGGGCGGCAGGGTGTGGCTGGGCGCTGGCGTATTCGAATTGGGCGATTCGCTGGTAGCTCCCCCGGCGTTGGGTGACCTGGACGGCGACGGGCTATTGGAAGTCGTTCTGGTAGCGCGGAACGGAGCGATACACGCGTTGCGTGCCGACGGAATTCGCCAGGCCGATTTTCCCCTTGCATTGCCGCGCTTTGCCGAGGTGGGCGAGTTGGTGTTTGAGCCGGTGCTTTTCGATATCGACGCCGATGGCAAACAGGAGATCTTTATCGCCGGGCGCAGCGGAATCTTTGGCATCGATGACAAGGGGCAACTGCTGCCGGGATTTCCGCTGCTGATGGCGGCGGCGCCCGTAGCGGCGCCCGTGGCGCTGGATCTCGATGGGGACGGGTGGCTGGAACTGGCGGCGCTGGATGGCGAGGCGCTCTACGTCTGGGAGCCGCGGCGGGTGGCGGCCGGTTATGGCGGATCTGAGGCCCATTGGCCGCAAGCCCGTGCCGACGCGGCGGGGACGAGATCGGTAATGGTGGCGGTGCAGCCGACGGTGGAACCGGCCAAAGCACTGCTTCCCAAGGCCAAAACTTATTGCTATCCCAACCCGGTGGGGGCGGGTGAGGGAGCGCATCTGCGCTTTGTGTTGAGCGCATCTGCGCGCGTCGAGTTGGCAGTCTTTGACGCTCTGGGCACCCGCGTTACCCGGCGCCGGGTCGCCGGGTTGGCCGCGGGCGAGCATGAGATCGCCTGGGCAGTGGACGACTATCAGAGCGGGCTCTATATCTGTCGGCTGGAGGCAACAGGCCCTGGCGGGCGCCAGGGCGAGGTGCTGGTCAAGATGGCGGTGAGTCGATGAGGGCATTGGTCTTGGCGCTGGTGCTGATGGCCGGCCTGGTGCGATCCGCCGCGGCGCAAAATCACCCCGAACTCGAGTGGCAGGTCGTCGAGACCGAGCACTTCCGCATTTTCTACCACCAGGGCTTGGCCGGCGCTGCGGCGCGGGCGGCGCAAATCGTCGAAGAAGCCTACGCGCCGATTACCGAACTCTATGATTATGCGCCGACGGATCGGGTGCGGATCGTGCTCAAGGACTAT
>JAYYUU010000041.1:0-8577 GCA_036343835.1 Candidatus Latescibacterota bacterium
GGGCCAGGCTATGGATAGGCTACTTTTGGAGGCAAAATAGGAGGTTTTGGTGAATTTTTATAGATATTTTATAGATGATGTTGATAGTATACTACATAAGATACTGTAATAAATATAGGTACGAGTATTGGATCGCAAAGAAGATCCTTCTGCAGTCGCTTTTTCCTTTTAATTCTTCAATTCGGCATTTTATAAAATTACAGGGCCTCGCGCTTCATCGCCCGCAAAGTGGCCACCGTGCCGAAAAACACCATCAAGAACAGCAACACCGCAATCGCCGTCGCCTCCCCGACCTTGAACTCCTGGAACATGGTCTGCACCATGCGGGTGCCGATCACGTGGGTGTCGGTGGTGGGCGCCTGGTTGGTCAACAGCCAGATCACCTCAAAGGCCTTCATCCCGCCGATGATCATGAAGACGATGGAAATCGACAACACTTCCCAGATCAGCGGCAGGGTGATGGTCCAGAACTGGCGCCAGGCGGTGGCCCCGTCGATATCGGCCGCCTCGTAAATGCTCTGCGGGATGCTCTCCATAGCCGCTAAGAACAGCAGCATGTTGAAACCCGCTGCGCCCCAGATCGCCATGGGAATCAGCGCCCAGTAGAGGTTGTCCTGGGCCAGCCAGGCAAAACCCTCAAAACCGTCGAAGCCCAGCCCCGTCAGCAAGGCGTTCATCGGACCGCCTTGGGGGTTGTAAAAATGCATCCACAACAAAGTCGCGGCCACCCCGCCGAGGATATTGGGAAAGAAGAACACGACGCGGAACAGCGTGGCGCCGGCGACCTCGCGGCTGATGCACACCGCGAGAAAGAGCGCGAGCGGCAGCACGAAGAGCGGGATGGCGAACATGATGAAGAAGTTGTTGCCCAGGCCGATCCAAAACTCGTCGCTTTCCAGGAGTAGCCGCTCGAAGTGCAACAGCCCGACAAAGACCATCTCGGTCAGCCCGTCCCAGCGATATACGCTCCAGATGAAGGATTTGAGCGAAGGCACTATCACAAAGACGGTATAGAATACCGCCGCCGGACCGATGAAGACCAGAATCCCCAGCCAATTCAATCTCATGGCGGCGTTTGTGGACATCCGGGGAACGTCGGTGCCCTTGGTCCGAATCCTGGCTGCCGTGGTGTAGAGCCAGTAAACCATCGCCAGACCCAGCAAGCCCAATAGCACCGCCGGTTTCCAGACGTGGCGCACGGTGACGCGGTCGGGATTGAGGGCGCGGTTGCGCACGGTCGCGGCGGCGGCTTCGAGCGCCCGGGCGCCGTCGGCGGGCGTGATTTCGCCGTTTATCAGTTTGAAGCGGACATCGTTGAGGTGCTGGTTCATCTCCGGGAACCCCTCCCCGGGGGCCGTCCCGTAGGTAGTCGTCGCCCGCCGGGCGATTTCTAGCAGATCGTGCATATCTTCAGTGACCCGCCCCTCCATCACCCCCTTTACCGCCACCGTGATATCCCGCATCTCGGCGAAGGCGCCGGCCATCTCGCGCGAGGTCATAAAGCGGAGGAAATCCACCCCGATCTCCGGATGGGCGCTGTTTTTCATCGCGAAGTAATAGCCCGATCCCGTAAAAATCGCGTTGGGGTCGGCCTTGCTCGGCTCGGCGATAGGCAGGTTAAAAGTGCCCAATCTGAAGCCCTCGGGAATCTTGCCGTGCATTTCGCTTTTGAGCCATGAGCCGCAGAAGATCATCGCCGTGTGCCCCGAGAAAAACTCCAGCTGGGCTTCAGTATGGCTCATCCCTAAGGACCCGGGCTGGAAGTAGTTGACCGCGGTATGTTGGGCCAGACCGAGGGCGCGTTCGAATTCCGGATTGTCGAAAGAGCCGGGCTCCAGGTCTTTTTGCGCGTAGTAGCGTTCGGAACCGGCCAGGTGGTAATAGGAATGGTCGATGGCGCTGGCGACGTAGCCGGGATAGCGGCCCTGAAAGGCGAGAGGCGGTATCCCGGTGGCCTTGATTTTTTCGCAGAGGGCGTGGAACTCATCCCAGGTTTTGGCCGGCTCCCAGCCGTGCTCCTCGAACATGTTCTTGTTGTACCATACTGCGTAAATTACGTAGAGGAAGGGTATGCCATACGTTTTTCCTTCGTGGGTGTAGCGGTCCAGACTCCCGGGCAGGAAGGACTGGCGCCAGGTCGAATCGCCCTCCCAGTTGGGTCCGTCCAGATAGGCATCCAGGGGCTGGACATCGCCGTTGCGGATCAGGGTCCAATAGTTGAGGCCGGCGTTGGTGACTTCCGGGAAGGTGCCCTCCAGTACGCGCACCCTGATCTTGTCGGCGATGCGCGGGTCCCCGTAGAGGTCGACCAGCACATCGGGCCGCGCCTCTTCAAACTCGCGCGCCGCCCTGATGAAAAAGCTCAGCCCGCACCCGCCTTCGAAGATCGGCACTTCGATGCGTGTTTTTTCTCCGACCGCCCCCGTCGCAAAAAGCAGCAGTCCGATCAAGGCCGCGCTGAGCTTTTGGCTGCTCGCTCCCATTGTATCTGCTACAGGTTGAGCGTTTCGCCGCCCTGGCTGTAGCGCTCGACTGCATCTAGGTCCAGTTCGCAGCCCAGACCCGGCGCCATCGGCGTGGGGGTGAAGCCGTCGGCGAAGCTAAGCGGCTCGGCGATCAGATCGTCCTCGCGGGTCCAGCTACCGACGAAGTCCGAGGCCATGGTGCAGTTGGGTGCAGCGGCCACTGCGTGCATATGGGAAGTCTCCATGATCCCCAGATCGTTGCCCGAACCGTGCCAGCAGCGCATGCCGGCGGCAGCGGCGGTGCTGGCGTTGTGCAAGAAACCAAAGAGGCTGCCGTTTAAATTAAAGCAGTCGACTACGTCCGCCTTGAGGGCGCGGAGAATGGCCGGTCCCGAGCTCAGGTGCATGGCTACGGGCAAATTGATCGCCGCGTGGATTTTTACATAGCCGTCGAGGTCGGTTTTGGGGATTGGATCTTCAAAGACCTCGACATTGCCCAGCGCTTCGAGTTGCGGGGCCAACTCGATGGTCTGTGCGGCGGTGCGAAAGCGCTCGTTGGGGTCCACCGTCACCTTGAATTCTGGCCCCGCCACCTCGAGCACGGCTCGCAGGCGCTCGACCATCGGCTCCTCTATCTTGCACTTGATCTTGATGCCTTTGAAGCCTTGCTCGAGGGCCCGCTCTACGGTTCGCTTGCTGTCCTCGGGGGTCTGTTGGCCCATCCAATAATCGGCGCGTAATCGGTCGCGCACGGCGCCGCCCAAAAGGGCGTGGACCGGCACGCCGTGCGCCTTGCCCACCAGATCGCAAACGGCCATCTCATAGGTCTTATAAGCCGGACCTTGGCCGACTTCGACAAACTCCTCACTGCCGTCGCTGCGGGCGGCTAAGATGTCCTGCAAGATCAGGGTTTCCGGGTCTTTGCCCAATAGCAG
This sequence comes from Candidatus Latescibacterota bacterium, assembly GCA_036343835.1. Lineage (GTDB taxonomy): Bacteria > Latescibacterota > UBA2968 > UBA8231 > UBA8231. The sequence continues at coordinate 3,401 of JAYYUU010000041.1, forward strand.
GGCGGCCCCCTCGCGCACTGCTTCGATGGCTTCGCCGCGGCGGGTCTCGCCGATGCCGCTAAACTCGCTGTCGGTGTTGAGGCGCACGATGTGTTTGGGCACCTGATCCCAACCCGTCTCGGGCACCCATTCCGGGCTGTGGACCCGCCCGGGGATGGTCGGCACCACTACGGTCCAGATATGTACCGAGGTAATTTTCATAAGCGTCTTCTCCATTGCAGAGGTCTTGCGGCAGACGATGCGGCAATATTCGGTTTTCTTGCCATCAAAGGGATACGATATCTGGCCGGAGCGGTCAACTTCATTCTCAAAGGTAGGAACAGCCAAGATGTCCATCCCATCTGGGCTGTTCCCCACATCCTCGAAACGCTGATCCAGTGGCGGTCTTGGGGGCAGGTGAAAACGGCCGACCACCCCCGCTAGACGTCGCTTTTGCTGCTACTGGAAGACGATACCCCCCAGGTTATTGTTTTGCATGCCGGCGAAATAGTCGATCAGCACCCAGGTCCCTGCCACCACCGCCTCGCCCAGGATCAGCCCGAGGAAGAAGGGCTTGAGGCGGTTGAAGAGCGTCAGCCCCCCGTATTTGAGAATGACGCCCTTGATGATCCAGGCGATAAAGACGCTAAACCACATCTTGCCGAAGACGCAACTGACCGGGAAGCCGAGGGAGTGGAAGGGCCACCACAGGAACCGGTACTGGGCTGCCATCAACCCCCCCATGATGACGGCACCGCCACCGATGTGAAGCCACGTGCTCGGTCGCGGCTCGAATGGATTGAGGATGCTCTTCTCCATAAAGCGATAGGGGTACTGCGCGACGTTGTTGAAGTAGAATCGCGACAGATTGATAGCCCCGTACTCATAGCCCAGGTAAAGAGTCAAGGTGACGACACAGCCCAGCGTCAGGGCGATCACCGCGACCGTGGCGCCAAAGAGACGGCGGCGAGGCGGCAAGCTGATCTCGGTGACCAGCTTCAGGCCGTTGGCGCAAGCGCTCATCATCAGGATCAGGGTATCCACGCTCCAAGCGTAGCTGAGGGCCATGCCGGCCATGCCCTTGGTGCCCAACAAAGTCCCGCCGATATTGGCCACGGCGAAATCCGGTCCATTCGTCGGCGGAAACATCGCCGCTACCCCGCCCTGTGCGGCGACGCGGGCGATGGTCATAAACCCGATAAAGGCGCCGAAGAGTAGCACCGGGACGAAGAACAGGGGAATGCCCGACTGCCAGAGCCAGACGCCCATCACCAGGAAACTGGCGATGGTCCCCCAGACGGCGACGCGATAGGACATGATCTCATCTGAGTCGACTACTTCCGGATCCCCGCGAAAAGCCTTGCGCAGCACATCCCTGATGTGGTGTCGGCCCACCCAGAAGGAGCCCAGGATCAAAACGATCATCCCCCCCATTGCCTGGTGGATGATGATCGGATCGGTATACTGGCTATAGGCGCCCATGGTCTCATCCTTGCCGCCCCAGGCCAGCATCCGCAGAAGGCCCTGCTGCGTCACGTTCACCAGATGGAAGAAACTCAACCCCAGGGCGATATTCTGGGGCACGAAGTAGGAGAATCCCACCATCGACAGACTCAAGTACATCCGCAAAGACGCCATGCCGCGGAATATCGGGATACTGTCCAGCGACAGACTGACCGCAGGGATTACTATGAAATAGTTGTGCAGTGCGTTGATCGAGGCCATGACAAAGGGAACGGCAAAGCCCAGCCACATCAACCCGCTGCGGAATAGGGGTTTGATCGCCCGCCCGCGGCCGTCGTCGGCGATCATCGCCAGGGGGAGTTGGACCATGGGATAGGCCAGGCGCTCATGTTCTACCCATTGCCGCCTGATGATCACCATCAGGCAGGCCATCGCCAGAAAGAGGGCCAGGCCGAAGATGGCCCAGTAGAGCAAGGGGGCCGCCCAAATTTCCCAGGGCACGGACCCCATGGGGTCCCCCTCGTAAAAACCCCAGATGGCATCTCGGCTCTGGGGCACTGGCCATTCCGGCATATAGGGCTGGATGATATCGGCCCAACCATTTTCCGGTGTAGCGTAATAATAGGCGCCGGTGATCACCGGCAGCAGTTGGGCGGGCAGGCCGCGACTCGACAGGGTGTTGGCCAGCAGGATCAGGAAGAAGGCCACAGCCAGTTCGCCGCCCTGTAGGACAGCGCGGCGATGGATCAGTTTTAACAGCGGGTTAAGGACTATGACGAGGAGAAAGAACAGAAAGATCGCGGCGGGCGTCAGGTTCCAGACAGCCAGCCCGGAACCTTTGATGATCATGTCGTTGTAGGTTGAGCCGAGCCCCAGACCAATGGCCCCGACCAGCCCGACGGCCAGAGCCCTCGGGCTGCATCCCTTCGTCTCATCGCCCGCTATGAACGGACGAGATCTATGTGGGGAGCGTTTCAGCAAGGCCGATATCCTCTATAAGCCGACTCGTCTGCGTCATATCAGCAAGGCCGATACCCTCCATAAGCCGACTCGCCTGCGCCATATCAGCAAGGCCGATACCCTCCATAAGCCGACTCGCCTGCGTCATAACCGGTTAAGGATAAAGTCCGTCCACTATACTGTCCAGTCTGGTGGCTGGGCACGCGTCTGGCTTCAGGCTAGCCGCCGACCTATTTTTGCTGGTAAATGGGAGGATCGATTTAGTGAGACGGACGAGAGGATGGATCGCAGGCTTGGGGCTGATGGGCATGTTGCTGGAGATGGGGTGTGAGCCAGGGGTGGAGATCGAAACCGTTCCGGTTGGCGCAGAGGCCGAGGTGCAATTCGTCGATATGACCGCGGCCGTCGGCCTCGATTTCCACCAGGTCTCCGGTAGCCCGGAGCAGCGCTATATCCTAGAATCGATGTCGTCGGGTGCCGCCTTTTTTGATTACGACGGCGACGGATATCTCGATCTGTTTCTGGTCAATAGTACGCGGGTGGAGGACGATTCCGCAACCGCTACCAATCGGCTGTACCGCAACGCCGAGGGTCCTGAGGGACGCGTTTTCCAGGATGCGACCGACGCGGCCGGTCTGCGGCGGTCGGGTTGGGGTATGGGGTGCGCGGTGGGAGACTACGACAACGACGGAGATGTGGATCTGTATATCACCTACTGGGGTCCCAATGTGCTCTACCGCAACGACGGGAACAAGGGCTTCACCGAGGTCGAATTGGGCGTGGCAGACGAAGGCTGGGGGACCAGCGCGGCGTTTGGAGATGTGGATGCGGATGGATTCCTAGATCTGTACGTGGCTAATTATCTAGTCTTCGATCTGCAGAGTCCGCCCGGCGGTGGCCAGCTCTGCAGCGGCTTCAAAGGGCTGGACGTCTACTGCGGTCCGCACGGCATGGTGGCCCAGGCCAATGCACTCTACCGCAACGAGGGCGGCGGCAGTTTTGTGGATGTGGGCCAGGTAACGGGGGTCGACGCGGACCGGCAGGCGTCGTTGGGGGTGGTTTTCGGCGACTACGATGGGGACGGGGACCAGGATATCTACGTGGCCAACGACGGCTACCCCAATCTGCTCTACCGCAACGACGGGGATTGGCAGCTAGCGGAAATAGCGGCTTTCGCCGGGGCGGCCTACAGCGAGGATGGGCGGGCGCAGGCGGGTATGGGCGTGGCAGCCGGCGACTACGACAACGACGGCGACCTAGACCTGTACATGACCCACTTTTCGGACGACGTCAACACGCTCTACCAGAATCAGGGGGACGGCAGCTTTATCGATTTGACGGCGGCGACGGGACTGGGCGGTGAGGTGCGGCCCTACTTGGGCTGGAGCACGGGCTTCTTCGATTACGACAACGACGGCTGGCTGGACCTCTTCGCGGTCAACGGCCACATCTACCCACAGGTCGACCAGCATCCTTCGGGGCTGCACTATGCCCAGCGCAACCTGCTCTACCGGAATATGGGTGGGGCGTTTGCCGAAGTCGGGGTTATGGCCGGGCTGGGTTTTGCCAAAGAAAAGGTCAGTCGTGGCGGGGCTTTAGGTGACTACGACAACGACGGCGATTTGGACCTGCTGGTGATGAATCTGAACGATGCGCCGACCCTGCTGCATAATCGCGGCGGTAGCCGCGGCAACTGGCTGGGGCTGGAGTTGGTGGGCACAGGGAGCAATCGCGACGCACTAGGAGCGCGGGTCACGCTCTTGGCGGGCGAGCGAGCGCAGATGCGGGAAGTACAGCGCGGGGCTGGGTACTTGTCGCAAAACGACGGTCGGGTACTCTTCGGGTTAGGCGCGGTGGAAGCGGTGGAGAGCGTAGAGATCCGCTGGCCCAGCGGCAGGGTGCAGGTATTGGAACGACCGGAGATCAGGCGCTACCTGGTAGTGCAGGAGGACCGAGAGGGGATAGTTTCCAGCTATGCCGGGCCGGCGGAAACGGAGGAATTGGCCGCACGCGATCAGCCCGTCGAGACGGACAGTCGGCCGGCGGCTTCTCTCCGCTATGCGGAAGAGCCCGACCAGACGGCTGCGGACCATTACAGGGCGGGAATCGAACGCTACCGGCAGGGCCGCTACCAGGAGGCGATTGACGCCTTCAGAGTGGCCATCCGCATGCGGCCGGACGATCTCAAAGCCTACTACTCCCTGGGCATTGTGCTCTATTCGGGGTTGGGCCGGTCGGCGGCGGCGGCGGCGGTGTTGGAAGAGGCGGTAGACCGCGATTCCTCGTGGTCGCAAGTCTACCCGCTGTTGGGGGCGGTCTATCTGGATCTCAACCGCACGGACACCGCTATTCAGTTTCTTGAGCGAGTTGTGGCTCTGGACCCCGACTGGGAGAGTCACAACCGGCTGGGATTGGCCCGGCTCCGCAGCGGGGATCTGACGGCGGCGATTGCCGCCTTCGAGCAAGCGGCTCGCCAGGCGCCGTGGAAGCCGCACCCGCACCTGAACTTGGCTCGTATCTACAAGCGACAGGGAAGGGAGCAGGCGGCCTTGCGGGAGCGGCAAATGTTCACCAAACTGCGGCCTATCGAGGACAATGTACAACGCCAACTGGAAAACCTGACCGCCTTCCCAGGAGATGTCGAATCCCGCCTCCTGCTAGGCGAGGCCTATCTGGCGCAGGGGCGTATCGAGGAGGCGCTCTCCTCTTATCACCAGGCTATCGCAGCCGATGATAGCTATGCGCCGGCCCATTATGGGCTCGGCGCCGCGTTG
>JAYYUU010000042.1:0-5593 GCA_036343835.1 Candidatus Latescibacterota bacterium
CTTGGTTTACTAGGGGGCGGCGACGCGTTGGATGTAGGTTTGGAGGCGGGAGTCGGGGTGGAGTTTTTCTTTGGCTTCGATTTGGGCGGAGAGTTTAGTGCCGAGGTCGATTTCGGTTTGGTCGGAGATTAGGGCGTAGCCTAGCTCGCGGCGGACGGTGGCGCAGCTAGTGATGGTAGTAACGAAGATGAGGGTTAGAAATAGGTTAGTATAGCGTTTCATAGTGGTTATTCGGTTATGTGTGGCCTACCAGTGACAATGGTGATTGTGGTTGTGGAAATGCAACACCAAAAAGAAAGAGAAGTGGTAGTTTGGGCTACTTTTTTTTCTTATCGAATGCGATCATTTTTTTTTGAGGGGAGAGGTTGATTTCGTCAATCACTGTGCCGTCGCGAGTCGTCAAAGCGTTTACTATGACCTCTGCCACGTCCTCTGGCAAGATGAAGTTGTCGGGATCGTCGCCGGGGCGGAAGTCCAATTCGTCGAAGAAGGGGGATTGGACCATGCCGGGGTTGACGAGGGTTATGCGGATGCCGCTGCGGGCAGTTTCTTGGCGCAGGGCCTGGGCGAAGCCGCGCAGGGCGAATTTGGCGGCGCAGTAGAGGCTGCCTTTTTGGGTGCCGGTGAGGGCGGCTTCGGAGCCGGTGAAGATCAAGTGGCCGCGGCCGGCTTTTTTTAGTTGGGGCAGGAAGGCGCGGGCGATATAGGCGTGGCTGGTGAAGTTGAGGTCGGTCAGGGCGCGGATCTGAGCGTAGGTGAATTGTTCCAAGTCGCCGAAGCGGCCGGTGCCGGCGTTGAGGACCAAGGCGTCGAGGTCGGGGTAGGTTGCGACCAGCTCTTTTAAATGCGCGGGGAGTTGGTCGAGGTCGGATAGGTCGATGGCATGGGTGTCGAAGTGGGCGCCGGGAAATTTGCCGAAGTCGCGAGCTAGGCCAATGGGCTGGTGGCCGTCGGCGAGGAGCTTTTCGCAGACGGCGCGGCCGATGCCGGAGCTGGCGCCGGTGACGAGGACGCGCATATCAGACCTCTAGGGTGGTGGAGGGACAGGGGAAGAAGATGTCGGAGGGAATATAACTCAACAGCGCTTCGGTGCAGAAGTCGTGCAGTTGTCGGGCCAAGGCGGAATGGTAGGAGACCATGCCGTCTTTTTCTTCGAACCCGTAGGCCAGGAGTTTTTCGTCGGGGTAGAGCCGGTGCATGGTTTTGTAGATGTCGCGGGGTAGGCGGAATTGGCCGAGGCTGACCGAGTGCAGATTATCGATCTGAACCTGGGCGAAAACTTGAGCGAAGAGATCGCGGTAGCGCAGCTGGTAGTCGCGGTCGTAGATGAGCGGGTCGAAGCGCAAGCCAATGGGCCAGCCGCGCTCTTGTAGCGCGGCTATGGCCTCTAAACGCCGGGCAACAGGCGGCGCCCCGGTCTCGAATTTATCGGCCAGAGCTGGGGGCGTCATGCTAAAGGCGACGACGCAATTGGATAGGGCTTGGGTGGCGAGCAGGGTTTTGGTGCGTATGCTCTTGGTGCGCAGTTCGAAATAGGCCTGCGGGTGTGCGGCGAAGAAGGGGAGGAATTCGGTCGTGAAATGGGTGATACCCTCCAGCGCCAGACTGTCGCAGTCATAGCCAGAGAAGAAATAGGGCGCGTCTGGGCTAGTGGCCTGGAGCTGTGTGGCGATATCCTCTTGGAAGTCTTCGTAGTTGACGAAGAGGACCATGTGCGCCGAGCGGTACATGCCCTGGAGAAAACAATAGCGGCAGTCGTAGGGACAGTTGAGCATGTGCGAGAAATAGTAGTTTTGTTCGCTGCCGATACCGTAGCCTGAGGGGGCTGTGAGCACGCGCTTGCCGGCCTTGTGGGCGAGGATTAGCGCGGGGCGGCGCTTTTGCAGACGGAAGTTCTGCGCGGCGCGGTTAAAGATTTCGCCGTAGCGATCACAGGGTACGACCTCGGCATCGGGGAAGCGGTCGAGAATCGCTTTGGTGCGCGCGTGGCCGAAGACTTCTGCTTCGGTGTAGATGAAGTCGAACATTCTTCCACCGGGGGAAAATACATTCCTGAAATGATATAGTGGCAAGGTGCCCAGGGCCTTGAACAGGTCAAGCAGGTGCTTTACCTGCTGGGTCCGGTCGGTGGCAAGTCGTCGTCGAATCGAGTGTCTGCGCGTCTGCTATCGCATGAAGCATTTTGCCTTGAGGGCCCAGCTATACATAAAAGCAATTCGAATAGCTTTCGATGAACTACAGAAACTCAAGACTGCGTAACATCAGCAAATGTGGCGATACCATTAAAACGTATACGCCGCTGATTTTCGAAGTCGATGCAGAGCAGGCCAACGTCCCTTGTTTTAAGCACATTCCCCATAGATAAATACATGCCATTCCCGTCATAACTAGGGAAGGCAATGGTGTGCTCATCTACGACGCGGACGATGCCTGGGCACCTCCCTTATAGGAGTAATTGGGTTGGCTCTTGTCGTCGACCGTTGCCATGAAAAACAGATCCATACGCTCTGTAAAGGCCCTGCAGTCCGGATTGATAATGTCGTCTGTTTCAGCAAGAGCTGTCGCCAAGCGCTGCGTCTCGAATTGATCTTGTAACTGCCGCTGACCATCGTGATAGGTGATGTTTGGCATGTTGGACTTTCCTTGTGACTTAGGAGTTTACGCTAGAGCCTGTCAATGCATGGCTCTTAACTGTGGCGGCGGATTCCCGCTGTACGGCGGAATTTCGCAAAAAACAGAGTGATAGGCGAATCAACTAACTGTATCGCGTTAAAGATAAATCCAAATCCCTCAATCGCCTTTCTATAAAAACCAAGACCTCGTCTCGGGTAGGCAACGAGGTCAGTTCTCGATCCATCACGGTCTGGCCAGGCGCCATGGCCTGCCAGCGTCGCAGCAGCCCGCGCAACAGGTGTCGCTGGGTGGAGGTGAAGCGCCAGCGGTCGAGGATCTCTTTTAAATTGGCTGGATCGGCGAGTAGGTTTTTCAGGCCCCTGGCGAGGTCGGACAGCGCTTCCCCCATCACGGCAACCGATTCTAGCTGCGCCGTTATCAACTGCTCCACTTTCTTTGCATCCAAATCCCCTAGAGGGCATTGCGGATTGTCGGAGACGACTTTCAGGCAATGGACCAGTTCGCCGGTGGCAAAGCGCTGGGCGGTTTCGCAGAAGCCGCTAGCCTCCATGTCGTAGGCGCAGGAGTTGGCATAAGCGGTCTCGGGTTGGTCCACCGTGTTGAGCAAGGTGGTGGGACATGGGGGTGTGGAGGTAAAGCTGGGATAAAAGGTCTTACCGTTGGCGGTATCGACGATCTTGTGCGCGAGTAGGGTCGTGTCTAGCGGTGCATCGGCGTGGCCGGCGATGCCCACATTGAGCCAAGCTGCAGGCAGGTCGGATAGCAGAGCCTGCTGGTAGGCGACGGCCGAGGCGGCAGCTATTTTGCCGATTCCCGAGATGATAAGGCGCAGATCGTCTCCTGCGTACAGCCGATAGGGATGGCCGTCGACACTCTTGAGTTTGTAGTGGGCGATCAGGGGCCGGGCTTCGGCTGGCAGGGCGATTACAAGACATAACATAGAGTCTAATATATCGGTAGCGGGATCATCTTCAAACCCTGTTGACCCTGCCCGGGTATCTTTCTAAGTTCTGGAGTGCCAAGGAGAAAGGACAATATGAAGAACGGATTTTTCAAAGGACACGGTCTCGGCAACGACTATATCGCCGTCGATCCCAAGGAACTAGATTTCAAACTGACGCCGGGCAATATTCGCAAGGTCTGCGATCGAAATTGGGGGGTGGGTAGCGACGGCATTTTAGCATTGGATACGTCAAAAAAGGCCGATTACGGGTTGCGAATCTACAATCCGGACGGCAGCGAGGCGGAGAAGTCGGGCAATGGTCTGCGAATCTTCGCCCGCTATCTGCACGCGACGCGAAGGGTGCGCAAGAAGTTTTTTACAGTCGATACCAAGGGCGGTCTCGTTAGCATCGAGTTGCACCTAGACCAGTACGGCGACGCCAGCGCGGCGACGGTGGAGATGGGCAAGGCGACCTTTGCGCCCAAGGCCTTGCCCTGCACGCTCAAGGCCAAAGAGCTTATTGAAAAGCCGATTCGCGCTGGGGGTAAGCAATTCAAGTTTACCGGCGTCAGCGTTGGCAATCCCCACTGTATAATTTTTAAAGACAAGGGCGAGAAGTGGACCCGCGAAGAGTTGTTGGCGCTGGGTCCAGAGTTGGAAAACCATCCACTCTTTCCCCGTCGCATCAATGTGCAACTGGCGGTGCCTGTCGGTCCGCAGTCGATCTATATTCTGATCTGGGAGCGCGGCGCGGGGGAGACCCAGGCCTCGGGCTCGTCGTCTTGTGCGGTGGCCAGCGCGGCGGTGCGGTTGGGGCTGGTCACAAGCCCGGTCACCGTCAAGGCTCCGGGCGGGACGCTGCATATCGCCATCGACGACGACTACGATTTGACGATGCAGGGGCCGGTGGCCGAAGTGGCGCGCGGCGCATTCAGCCCCTCGTTTCTGCGCACGTTGCGCTAACGATGGATCGGGCAGGGGTCGAGACCGATCTACACCGGTCCTGGATCCGCAAGTTGTATTCGTGGTGGCGGCACTACAACGAGGAGTATCTGGGTGGGGTCTTGCGGTTGCCGCTGATCGAGTTGGGGGGCGAGGGGGAGGTGTTGGGCAGTTGGGACGGGTCTCGGCGGCTGTTGCGGATCGCGGCGAGTCATATCGCGGCCGACCCCTGGTTGCGCGTGATGGAGACTTTGCGCCACGAGATGGCGCACCAATATGCCGGCGAGGTGCTCCAGGCTACGGACGAAGCCCCCCACGGCGAGGCTTTCCGTCGCGCCTGCGCTAAGCTGTGCTGCTCGCTCGCAGCCAGGGCCAGCAGCGGGAATGAGCTTGCTAAGGGGGAATCGGACCGCCTGCTGCAAAGGTTGCAGAAGGTGTTGTCGCTGACCGACAGCCCCAACGAGCACGAAGCCGAAACGGCGGTCAAAAAGGCGCGGCTACTGTTGCTCAAATACAATATCGACGTGGTCGAGCTGGACCAGCAACGATCCTTTGGCCACCGCTGTCTGGGATCCATCAAAGGTCGCAGGGTGTCCTACGAGTTGTGGCTGGCGTCGATTTTGCCGGAATTTTTCTTCGTCGAGACCTTGTGGGTGTCTACCTATCGGGCGCAGGAGGACAAAACGGGTACGGTGCTGGAGATTTACGGCACCCCCGCCAATCTGGATATGGCCGAATATGTCTACGTCTATCTCTGCGGGCTCTTGCAGCGACTCTGGCAGGAGTATAGGATTCGTCAGGGGCTGCCCGGGAACCGGGAGCGTCAGCGCTACTGGGCCGGGGTCTTAGAGGGCTTCCACCACAAGCTGCGCGAGCAGGAACAGGCGATCTCGAGCGCGCGCGCCCTCGTCTGGCGGGGCGATGGCCAGCTCGCGGCGTACTATCGCCATATCAATCCCCGAGTACACACGCGCTATGGGTCCGGGGTAGCGGAGAGCGCGGCCTATCGCGATGGGCTGGAGGAGGGTCGCCGGGTCCAGATCCACCGGCCGGTGGAATCGCCGGCGGATTTTG
>JAYYUU010000043.1:0-7146 GCA_036343835.1 Candidatus Latescibacterota bacterium
GGTGATGCTAAAGTGCGAATAGGCGTGATCGACGCTGGTCAACCGCGCACCCACCTCGATTTCAATCGCCAGTTCCTCGGCAATCTCGCGCTGGAGACACTGCTGCAAAGTCTCGCCCTCCTCCTGCTTGCCGCCGGGAAATTCCCACAAACCGCCGAGCATGCCCGCGGACGGGCGCTGGGTGAGGAGCAGTCGATCCCCCTTGCAAATCACCCCACAGGCCACCTGATAGTGCGGCTTTTGCTTTTTGGGGGCTTTGTACGGCAACGCGCTCGGATCGTCGAGCTCGGCCTGCGCCCGACACCACTGGCCCACCGGACAGGTCGGGCACAAAGGATTTCGCGGCGTACAGACCCTGGCCCCCAACTCCATCATCGCCTGGTTGAAATCGCCGGCCTCGCCCCGGGCCAATAGCGCCTCCCCCGCCGCGATCAGCTCGGCCTTGATCGCAGTGCGCCGCGGGTCTTCCTCGATCCGCAACAACCGACAGAGCACGCGGGTGACATTGCCGTCGAGCACCGGGTGGTCGCGGTCGAAGGCGATGCTTGAGACCGCCGCCGCCGTATACTCGCCGATGCCGGGCAACTCGATCAGCCCCGCATAGGTATCCGGTATGCGCCCCCCCAACTGGCCGGCGATCTGCACGGCCGCCTTGTGCATATTGCGGGCCCGGGCGTAGTAGCCCAAACCCTCCCAGACCTTGAGCACCTGATCCTCGGACGCCGCCGCCAGTTTTTCGACGGTGGGAAAAGCGCCGACAAAGCGCTCGAAATACGCCCCCATCTGGTCGACTCTGGTCTGTTGCAACATGATCTCGGAGATCCAGATGTGATAGGGATTATCGCTAGCGCGCCAACTCAGCTGCCGCTTGTGCTGGCGATACCAGTCCAGCAGCCCGGCGCGAAAGCCCTCAATCGCGGCCTGGTCGTCGAGCAAGTTCCGGCTCATTGAAGCTCCAAAAAGCGCCGCGCCTTTTCCGGCCAATTCGTCTGCGGCAAGGTCTTCAGCCCGGCAATGGATTCGGCTGCCAGCAGCCCGTCGGCAACCGCCTCCTCGGCGGTGGAGGCCGCGGCGGCAAAGAGCGGATAAAGCCCTTCTTCGCCCATAAGCCGCACCTCCGTCGCCGACCCTTCGCGCTCCTCCTGGACAATGCCCGTCGTCGAAAAGCTAAGCACCAACCCCTCGCGGGTATCGGGGCTCCACAACCCCGTCCGCGCCAGCCCCAGCGCCGCGCGACCAGCCAGCCTGTCGAGTTGGCGCGGGAGCAACGGCGCGTCGGTGGCCACCACCATCGCAAAGGTCTGCGGTCCGTCTTGCTCCTCCCCTGCAGGCGGTGGGTAACCGACCACTCGCAACTCGCCAGCCAGCCCACCATTAACCGCGACCAGCACCCCCAAAGTATAATCCCCCACCCGACGCGAGCCCGTACCCACGCCCCCCTTGAAGCCAAAGGCCTGCAAACCGCCGCCGATACCCGCATTGCCCATCGGCACGGCACCGGCCCGAGCGTTTGCAAGCGCGGCGCCCAGGTGGGATTGCTCCGCTTTCTCGTAGACCAGCGCGGGGTCATTCCTCGCCGTATCGTCTACTCCGACGACCACCGGCGGCCAGCCCGCATCCGTCGAGAGCCCGGTGTCGCGTCCAAGGCCATAGCTGATCAGCGCCTCGTATACCCGACCGACGACCGGGGCCGGTGCCAGGACGATGGGCGAGGAAAAGGTGCCGAAATCCTCGGCGACCCCCAGACCGCTCATCGCATCGCCACCGTCGACGGCAAAACGACCGATAAAAAGTTTGCGCTCGGCGACCTCAGTAGGATAGGGCACTATGGCGGTGATGCCGGTGTGCAAGTCCACCGTGCGAATATCGGCGTGACCGATGCTGACGCCGGCCACATCGGTTATGGCGTTGTGCGGCCCCGGCTCGCCCCCGCCCGGCTCGAGCCCCAACTCGCGCAATCGCCTCATTTTAGCCTGCCGTGAGCGCGCATAACCTCGACCAGCCGATCGAGCGGCAGGGCGTGGATGGTATTGCCGTCGCGACCCGTCATCGTATAGGCCATCGTCAGCGAATTGAGAATGGCCTCCTCGGTCGCCTCGACCACGCCCTGATACAACGCCGACATCCAACGACCGGAGAGCATTGCGGCGAAGCGCTCCTCGGCGATATTGTAGCGATGCAGGCGATAGCCATTGGCAAATGCCAACACCAAATCGCCGCTGCCGTGAGTGGATATCGCGCCGGTACGCGCCATCCCCAGGGCCGCCCGCTTGCAGACGCGCTGTAGTTGGCTGGGAATCAATGGCGCATCGGTGGCAATCGCCGCGAGCATCGACTTGCTCTTTATACCGCGCTCGGGCGTCAGCTCGGTGATCTCCTGCCCCACCGGCACGCCGTCGACGCGCAACTGCGGCCGCCGCCCGAAATTGGCCTGGACCAACGCCCCCACCGTATAGACCCGATCGCCGCAGGGGACCTTGCGCGAGGCCGTGCCAATCCCGGCCTTAAAGCTATAGGCGCGCATCCCGGTCCCCCCGCCGACACAACCTTCCGCAACGGGTCCGCCCTGCGCCGCGCCAAGCGCCGCGACGGCGTGCTCAGGCTGGATATGTCGTCCAGTCGTATCGTGCAAAAAAGCAGCCCAGGTCTCGCCGACCACCGGCTCCGGATGCAAACCACTTTTAAAAAGACCCGGGTTCCGCTCCAGCATCCAACGCATCGCCCCGTCGTAAACCGCGCCGACGCTCGAAGTATTGGTAAAGAGCACCGGCGCCGCAAGCAGCCCCGTGCGGCGGATAAAACCCGTCCCCGTTAATTCGCCATTGCCATTGAGGGTGAAATCGGCGGCGAAGACCGGCGCGCTGGCAAGATCGTCGCCGTGCGGCAGGATCGCCGTCACCCCGGTGCGCACCGGCGCCTCGCCCACCACCAGCGGTCCCTCGCCCTTTATCAGCGTCACGTGCCCGACCTGCACCCCGTCTACATCGGTGATCGCGTTGTATTGCCCCGGTTCCAGCTTGCCGATGACAATGCCCAACTCGCGCAGACGAGCGCGCTTTTCCACCGCATCCACACGCCCGGCAAAGCCCAGCAACGGCCACGCCGCCGCACCCAGTCCCAACCCGAGAAAGGTCCGGCGATCGACATCAGAGCGCCTGGACAATTCGATACCCCAATTCGCTGGTACTCATCTCACCACCTAAATCCGGCGTACCCACTCCACCCTCGCCAATAACCTCGCGCACCGCCTCCTCAATCCGAGCGCCACCCTTTAGCGTTTGGGCATCATCGTGCCGCTCGCCGAGCCAACGCAGCAGCAAAGCCGCCGAAAGAATCGTCGCCACCGGATTGGCCAAACCCTTGCCGGCGATATCGGGCGCGGTCCCGTGCGAGGGCTGAAAGACCGCCGACTCCTCGCCGATATCCCCCGACGGTGCCATCCCCAACCCGCCGACCAGCCCCGCGGCCAGATCCGAGATAATATCCCCATACATATTCTCGCTAACCATCACGTCGTAGCTTTCGGGTCGCTGGACTAGATACATGCTCAAGGCGTCGACATAGGCGTAGTCGCGTTCGACGTCTTTATAGTCTGCCGCCACCTCGTCGTAGACCGCGCGAAAAAAAGCCATCGAGCGGAAGACATTGGCCTTGTCGACGCAAGTCACCTTCATCGGATCCCTGCCCCGCTGTTTAGCCAACTCAAAAGCATAGCGCACCACCCGCTCGGTCCCCGACCGGGTGATCACCATCGAATCCACCGCCACCTCCCCGCGCAACTCAATCCCGCCATTCATCGAAGCAAACAACCCCTCGACATTCTCGCGCAAAATCACAAAGTCGATATCCCCCGTCCCCAACCCTTTCAACGGCGAGTGCTCCGCCGCATACAAATAAATCGGCCGCACTCCCGCATACAAATCCAACTCAATCCGCAAATCGATCTGCGGCCGCATCTCCGTCCCATCCGGCCACCGAATATGCGGCAACCCCATCGCCCCCAACAACACCGCATCGGCCTGCCGACACCCTACAACCGTAGTCTCCGGTAACGGATCCCCCTCCTCCAAATAACACCCCGCCCCACACGGATACTCGATATAATTAAAAAAAGGTGCCCCCAACGCATCGAGCACCTTCACCGCCTCATCAACCACCTCCGGCCCAATGCCGTCCCCTTTGAGCACCGCGATGTCGTAGGTCTTCCCTGCCATTCTTCTTTTTTCCTATAATACTTTACAAGCAATTGGAATACTGAAGTTGCGGGGATTGTTGGAGGGCATCCCAGCCTCAGCGCCTCAACTCCACAACCGATCGTGCGCCCGCTCATTATCCCAAGCCTCCGTCGACGCAAAAATCTCCGGATTATCCGGATCCGCAAACTCGCGCATAACATCCTCATTCAATCCGCTAAAACCCAACCCCGGCCCCTCCGGCACCGCAATATGCCCATTCTCAATAAGCGGCACCGGCAAGCCCTCGACCAACTTGCTCCACTGCTCCAACTGATCGACCGAATGGTTCTCGAGCACCATAAAGTTTTCAGTCGCCGCCGCGCAGTGCACCGAAGCCAGCGCCGCAATCGGCGACATCGCCATATGCAGCGCCATGGCCACCCCGTGCTCCTGGGCCAGATCGCCGATCTTCTTGGTCTCCAGAATCCCGCCCGACGAGGCCAGATCCGGGTGGGCGACGGCAATGGCGCGATTTTCGAAAAGCGGCAGAAAATCTTCCTTGAGATAGATGTCCTCGCCCGTGCACACCGGCGTGTCGACCGCCTCGGCAATTCGCCGCCATTCGGCGGCGAATTGCCAGGGGATCATATCCTCGTACCAGGCCAGGCTGAATTGGTCCAGCGCCTTGCCCAAACGGATGCAAGATTCGACGCCGATATGGCCGAAGTGATCGACGGCCAGCGGCACTTCATAACCGATCTCCTCGCGCACTTCAGCTACATACCGACAGAGAGTGTCGATGCCTTTATTCGTTAGTTGGATGCCCGTAAACGGATGCATGACCCCGTGGGTCCGCAACATCCCGGGCGGCGCGATCAACGCATCTTCAATACCCCGCAACAAACCGATGCCCACGTCCATCTTCAGGAAGCCAAAGCCATTTCCCATCCGCTCTTTGAGACGCTTGCCCATCGCCTTGCCCTCTTTTTCAGATGGCGTGTCGCAATAGCAGAGGATCTCGTCGCGGAACTTGCCGCCAGCCAACTGGTAGGCGGGCACCCCATAGGCCTTGCCGGCGAGGTCCATTAGCGCCATCTCGATGCCGCAGACGCCGCCGGCCTGGCGCGCGTGGTGGCCGAACTGTTTGATCTTGCGAAAAACCTTATCGACATTGCAGGGATTTTCACCCAGCAAGCGACTTTTGAGAATCAGCGCATAGGTCGGGCTACCGCCATCGCGCACCTCGCCATAACCCGAGATGCCCTGGTTGGTATCGATGCGGATGATCACCGAACGGAATGGCGCACCGCGCAAGTTGGCGATGCGCATATCGGTGATTTTCAGTTCCGACGGTTGCGAACTGGTGTTGACATTCGCTTCGACGCTCTCAGTCATCCTTGCCTCCATATTAAGTTCAAATATATTTGTCAGTCAGCTTCAAATGATATTTCCCCCGCAATCTTCCGTCAACTCCAACAGAGCTTAGGTGATCAGCATGAAACTGCAAGACAGAGTAGCCTTGATAACCGGCGGCAGCAGCGGCATCGGTCGGGCCACGGCGGTGGCTATGGCGCGCGAAGGCGCCAAAGTAGCACTCACCGCCCGCCGCGCCGAGCGCTGCCAGGAAGCAGTCGAGGCGATCGAAGGTATGGGCGGCGAGGCGCTGGCTTTGCCCGGTGACGTGGCCAATGCCGAGCACGTCGAAGCCCTGGTCGCCGCCGCCGTCGAGCGCTGGGATCGCCTCGACATCGCGGTGGCCAACGCCGGCATCAACGGCGTCTTTGCCCCCATCGAGGATATCACCCCCGAGGAATGGGACCAGACCCACGATATCAATGTTCGCGGCACCTTCCTCACCGCCAAATACGCCATCCCCCACCTGCGCGAACAGGGCGGCGGCAGCATCGTCGTCGTCTCCTCGGTCAATGGCAATCGCATCTTTTCCAACTTCGACTTCACCTCCTACTCTTGCTCCAAGGCCGCCCAGGTGGCCTTCACCAAAATGGCCGCCGTCGAGCTGGCGCAATGGGATATCCGCATCAATGTCGTCTGCCCAGGGGCCACCAAGACCAACATCGGCGAAAACACCTTCTCGCGCGATATCGATAAGATCCGGATTCCGCGCGAATTCCCCCAGGGTATGATCCCCCTGCAGCAGCGCTCCGCCAGCTCTGAGGAGGTCGCCAACGCCGTACTCTTTTTGGCGTCGGACGAAGCGAGTTATATCACCGGCACCGAAATATATGTCGATGGGGCATTGTCGCTATTTCAGGGATAGCGGCACCCAGAATTCACATATCACCTCAGGTGCGCAAAGCGGGAAAGGCGCAGGAATTCAATGGGTTGCCGGGTTTGGCCCTCCAGTGCCAATTCGGCCAGAATTTCGCCCACCACCGGCGCAAATTTAAAACCGTGACCGGAAAAACCCGCCCCCAGCACCACCGCGGGGCACTCGGGGTGAATATCGAGAACGAAGTGCTCGTCGGGCGTCAGCGAATACATGCAGGCGGCGTGTTTGCTCCGCTCGGGTTTTAACGCGGGAAAGAAGCGCGCCAGAAAATCGAGGATGCGGGGTTCGTCATCGAGCTCCAACTCGCGGTTGAGCTGCAGTGGATCGGACACTATATCGTGCGACACATTGTGCTCGGCCAATTTCAAGCCCCACGGCTCCTGGGCGGGAAAACCGTAGAAGTAATTTTCGCCATCGGCGATGAAGAAACAGGGGAATGCGCCCTGCGCATACCGCTCTACGCCCCGGCCCGAGTACCACAGCAGGACCTTGCGCACCACGCTCGCCGCCACGCCCAATCGGCACAGTTCCGCTACGGCCCAGGCTCCGGTGGTGAGAATCAGACGGTCGGCTACTAGGCGCCGTCGCTCCGTCTCCACCACCACGCCGTCGCCCTCGCTCCGCCACGACCGCATCTCTGCTCCCTCGTAAATGACCGCCCCATGCGCCCTGGCCAACTCA
>JAYYUU010000044.1:0-11249 GCA_036343835.1 Candidatus Latescibacterota bacterium
ATCTCGATTTAAAAAAAACACCATCGTCGTCTACACTTCCGATCACGGCGAAATGGCCGGTGCCCAGCGGATGTGGACCAAGCACAACATGTATGAGCAGTCCGTGCGTGTCGGCCTGCCGGACGGCACCCATGCCAACACAGCCCAGGATCACCTGATCGAACAGATCGACCTCTTTCCCACCCTCGCCGAACTCTGCAACTTGCCCGTGCCCGAAAATATCCATGGCCGCAGCTTCGCACCGCTGCTGCGCAACCAACCTTATACACCGCGCGAATTTGTCTATGCCGAATACGATTTCTGCCACCAGGTGTTTACAACGGACAATCGCTATGTGGGCAAACCCCCGATTTTAATGGTGCGCACCGACCGGTGGAAATTGAACTATTTGAGTTGGGGGCGTGCGGAACTGTTTGATCTGGAAAACGATCCGCATGAATTTCACAACGCGATCGACGAAGCGGAAAATGTGGGCATTGTAAAAGAATTGACCGATATGGCGAACCAGAGATATCGTTTGTAAAATCCCCGACTGCAATCCACCGACGGAGCCGATAATGATCCAACACATCGTCCTGCTCAAGCTCAAGCCCGCAACGACCGCGGCGCAGCGAGCCGCACTGCTGGAAGGCCTCATGGCCCTTGAGCGCGAGAGAAAAATCCCCGGAATCGAAGAGGTCACCGGCGGCGACAACAACAGCCCCGAAGGCAAGGAGCATGGTTTCGATTGGGGATTCGTCATGACCTTTAACGAAGCCGCCGCCCGCGACGCCTATCTTCCCCACCCCGACCACAAGGCCCTCGGCCAGAATTTGCTGCGCCCGATTGTAGATGACGTGCTGGTTTTCGACTACGAGATATAGGCGCAGACTTGCCTGGTCAAATGGGCGAGGTCATCGGAGCTGAACATCGTTCACATAATCCACCGCATTAACCTGCTAAAGACATCGGGAATATCGCGCAAGGCGCAGGCCAGATGGCCAGGCAGGAAGAGGGGAGATGATCTCAGTGGGCAAGAAACTGTGGTACACCAAACCCGCCGGCGAATATATGTGCGGGCTGCCGATCGGCACGGGGCGCCTGGCGGCCATGGTGCTCGGTGGCACACCCGAGCGACTGGCGCTCAACCACGAGTGGCTCTGGCGCGGAATAAACCGCAGCCGCGAGTCGGCCAATAGCGCCCATTTGCTGGCAGAGGTGCGCGAGCTGCTGCTGGCCGGAAAATACGCCGAGGGCACCAGACGCGGCAATGATGCCTTTGGCGGCGGCGGCGGCACCAGCGGCGTGCCGAGTCAGGTCGACCCGTATCAGCCGGCAGGTGATCTGTGTTTCGAACTGGTGCACGGCGCGCCGACCGCATATCGCCGCGAGCTCGATCTGACCAGCGGTCTGGTGACGGTTTCGTACACTGCCGATGGCGCGCGCTTCAGCCGGCAGTATCTGGCCCATCTGGCCCACGACCTGATCCTCGTCCACCTGGCGGCGGACCGACCGTTCAGCGCCAGCTTCTGGCTGCAGCGCGTAGCGGACGCCGACTGCTTTCTGCACAGCGGTACCTCTCCTGAGCGCCTGGCATTGGACGGACAGTTCGACGGCGGCATCGGCTTTCGGGTGGAGGCGAATCTGCATGCGCAGGGTGGCTCTTGCCGAGTCGCTGGCGAGCGGGTGGTGGCCGAGGAGGTGAAGTCGCTACTGGTCGCCGTCGATATCGGCACCTCGGCGCAGGGGCGGGGGCCGGCCGGAGAGTGTGCCGACCACGCGCTTCCCCACCGCGATTGGCAAAAACTGCAGCGCGAAAACAATCCTGTATACCAGAAGTTTTACGGCGGCCTGGAGCTGGCAGTGGAGACGCCCCAGGCGCGGGAAGAACTACCGACGGACCAGAGGCTGAAAGAGGCGCGCGAGGGCGGGGTGGAGGATCCGGGCCTGCCCCAGCTCTACTTCGACTACGGTCGCTATCTGCTCGTGGCCTCGACAGCCACGGCGTCGCTGCCGCCCAACCTGCAGGGCAAGTGGAATGAAGATCTAAACCCGCCGTGGCAGGCCGACTACCACCACGACATCAATCTGCAGATGAACTACTGGCCGGCCGAGCCGGGCAACCTGCACTACGCGACCGAGGCCCTGTTTCAGCACATCGAGCGCTTCGTACCGCACGCGCGCAAGGTGGCTCGCGAATTATACGGCTGCAAAGGGGTGTGGTTCCCGATTCAGACCGACGCCTGGGGACGGAGCACGCCCGAGTCCTTCGGCTGGGCGGTGTGGACCGGTGCGGCGGCGTGGCTGGCGCAGCATATGTGGTGGCACTACGAATACGGCCAGGAGCTGGAATTCCTGCGGCGGCGGGCCTACCCCTTCCTGAAGGAAGTAGCCGCGTTTTACGAGTCGTATCTGATCGAGGATCAAGACGGCAAGCTGCAGGCCGTGCCCTCGCAGTCGCCGGAGAATCGCATCGTCGGCGGCGGCGATCTGCCGGTGACGCTATGCGTGTCGGCGGCGATGGACCTGCAATTGGTGCAGGAGCTGCTCGAGCACGCAGTGCAGGCAGCGGCGCTGCTGCAGGTGGACGGCGAAAAGCGGGCGCAGTGGCAGGAGATGCTAACGCGCCTGCCGCCGCTGCAAATCGGCCGCCACGGGCAGCTGCAGGAGTGGAATGAAGATTTCGCTGAGGTCGAGCCCGGACACCGCCACTTCTCGCACCTCTACGGCCTATTCCCCGGCGACCTGATCGATCCGGACAGGACGCCCGAGCTGTGGCGGGCCGCCCGCATCTCGCTGGAGCGGCGGCTGGCGCACGAGGGTGGACACACCGGCTGGAGCCGTTCGTGGACGGCCTGCTTCTTCGCCCGACTGGGCGAGGGGGAAAAGGCGTGGGAGCATCTGGTGCACCTGATACTCGACTTCGCCACCGATAGCCTGCTCGACCTGCACCCGCCGCAAATCTTCCAGATCGACGGCAATTTCGGCGGCACCGCCGCGGTGCTGGAGATGTTGCTGCAGAGCTATAGCGAGGAGTTGCACCTGCTCCCGGCGCTGCCGGCCGCGTGGGCCGCCGGACACTGTCGGGGTCTGCGCGCCAGGGGCGGATATGCGGTGGACCTGGCCTGGGAGCAGGGGGCGCTGGTGCGGGCCGAGATACGGGCGAGCTCCGACCGCACCTGTACCATCCTGCATGGAGCGGGAAAATACTGGGTGTGCGACGCGGGCGGTGAGTCGGTGGCCTGCAGTGAAGAGGGGCATCGGCTGCGCTTTGGGGTGAGGGCGAACGAGATCTATGTGGTGATGGTTGCCGAGGGGGATCGAGTCGACTGATAGCGCGGGGTCGGCCCGTCTACCGAATCTCGCGCCTTCTTCAGCTGTTGTGCTGGCGAGCCCTTTTCCCTTGCAACCCCCCCCATTAGCCCCAATATACGACCTTCCTTATATTGCCCTCTCACACCAGCAGAGACGCCATTACCATTCATATCGGGGCGTGGCGAGCGAGGAGGGTAGATGACCGCAGACGCGTGCTCAAACTGGCTGGTGGGCGGCAATGTCACAGCCACCAGCAGCATCCACGTAATACAGGGCAATGGCCTCTACGCCGGCAGTCCCGACGGCGAGTGGGCGCGCATCGGGCAAAACCAGGCCACGGCCCTGGCCCTCCTGCGCCACCGGGGCCAGGTGCTCATGAGCGCCAATCACGGCCTTTATTCCTGGGCTAGCAGCGCCGGGCGCTGGACCCAATTGCAGGACGAAACGCTTACGGAAATACTGGCCATTGCCCCTTTGTCCGGTGATCCGGGCGTGCTGGCTGGCTGTCCCTATGGCGTGGCCACAGCGCACCGCGACGAACTCGGTGCCGCGCGCTGGACCTTCTATTCAGATCACTTGAGCCCCGACGAGCGCTACACCAATGCCCTGTTGATCGATCCGAATGATGAGAGCCGCTGGCTGGTCGGCAGCGAGGCGGGTTTGATCGTCTACTCGCAGGCCGGCGCCAAAACCGCACGCAGCGATCTCTTTGACACCCCGGTGCGCGCGCTCCATTACGCGCAAAATGGCTTTTGGGCAGGCAGCGACGATAGGGGCATTTTTTATAGCGAGGACGGCGTGCGCTGGACCGGGGCGGGCACGGGCATCGAAGGTGCCGTGTATGCCATAGCAATAGCGGGGGAGCAACTCATCGCCGCCACCCAGCACGGTCTGATCTCAGGCGATGATCAGCGTGCCTGGCAGCGCCTCGGACCGCGCATGCTCTTTGCCGCCATTGCCGTCGATCCCCAAGACCCGGCGCGCTGGCTGGCCGGTGCCTCGCCCGGCGGGCTCTGGCACACGGCAGACGCCGGCCGGAGCTGGCGACAAATAGACCGCTTTAAACACGTGCGCGCCGTGCTGGCGCCCGCAGGGGATGCCCAATGACCTCATCTACCTATCAGGCCGAAGTCGCTGCGCGCACCGAGCAGATCTTACACGCGGCGCACGAGTCCGGCTCCGACCGCTCGCTGTGGGGCGCGCACGCGCTGATGCCGCACAAACCCGCCGCCGCCGAGATCGTCGAGATCGTGCGCAACCACCTCTGGCGCAAGACCGACAGTCCGGCCAGCGGGCTGCTCGGCGGCCCCTTTGAAATTCTGCCCTGCATGCTGCTCTTGTGCCGATGGGAGCATGAATTGCCCACCGAGGCCACGGCGCTCATCCGCGACTTTATGACCCAGGCGCACCTGGAGCGCGGCAATACCGAAAACCACTGGCTCATGGCCTATGGCGGCATGCTGCTGGCCGCCGAGCGCTGGCCCGATGCCGACTTTGCCTGGAGTGGACTGCGCGCCGCAGCTATCGCAGCAGAGGCCACGCGCTGGATATCGGGTATCATCGAACGCAGCGCCGTGCAGGGGCATCACGAATACGATTCGACGGGCTATCACATCGAGCATATGACGGCCTATATCGGTCTCTACGAGCACGCGCACAGCGCCGAATTGCGCGCGCAGATAGAGAATATGCTCACCCTGCTCGTGGCCGATATGGCCCTGGAGTATTTCAATGGCGCCTGGGCCGGCGGCCACTCGCGCGAGGGCTACCGCCAGAATACCTGGACGCGATTAGGTCCAATCCAGCCGCTGCAGTATCTCTACTTTGGCGGCATCGACTTCGACCATATCGCGCATACCCACGGTTTTGCCATCCCCTCGGTCGTGGCCTCCTATCGCCCGCCGGCTTTATTTGCCGAGATGGCCTGGGACCGGGCTAAGGCGCACGTCGTCAAAAAGACCAAAGCGCCGCGGACGATCTACCGCCACGCGCGCGAAATCGCCCGCCCCGTGCGCAAGTACACCTATATGAGTCGCTCCTTTGCCCTCGGCTCTACCCAGCTCGGCCTGCCCGGCACCCAGTGCGGTCCCATCGATCTCACCGCCTGGGATTTGACCTGGGATGGTCCCAACCACCAGGCCATCGTCGCCTGCAACCACCCCTACAATAGCCCGGATCGCTTTAGCGCATTCCTGCACGGTTTTCCGCAGCATATCGGTCGCAGCATCGCCACCGGCAAACCCTATTTGCAGTGGCCCGACCGCCTCTTCGGCGCCTCGCCCTACGAGCGCATGCTACAGCACGAGGGCGGCATCGTCGTGCTCTACGATATCCCGCAGCGCGACGCCCATCCCTTTGTCAATATCTTCCTGCCGCACGGCCAGACCTGGAGCGAGCGCGGGGGCTGGATCTTCGCCGACGCGGGGGATTTCCACATCGGCCTCTATGCCATCGGCCCCTACGAATGGACCGATATCCTCGAGGCCAACAACGCCAATATCCTCGTGCGCGAGGGCGATTTGATCGACGGCTGGCTGCTGCGCATCCACAGCCGCACGGCGGGTCTGGTCGTAGAGGTGGTCGAAGCGGATGAGGTGGAGAGCTTTGCGCATTTCTGCCGACAGCGGGTAGCGCTCGTGCCCGATTTGAGCGGCTGGCCGGACGACAAGCGCGTGCAGGTGCAGACGACGGCGGGCCACGCGCTCGACATCACCCACGACGGCGCGCACAGAGTAGACGGCGAGGAGGTCGACTACGACGCCTATCCGCTCTACGCGGCACCGGGCGTGGAGGCCCCGCTGGGCACGGGCCGAGTGAAATTTGCCAAGAATGGCGATGAAGTGGCAGTGGACTTCGGCATCGACCCGAACAAGCCGCTGCTGCCGATGCGGGTGATTGGCTGAGAGACCTGTCCCGAACAAGGCAGACCCGTGTTATGACCATTCAGAATATCCACACCGCCCGTGCAAACGCCCGCCGCCATCGCTGGGGACAAGCCGTCGTCGATGGCTGGCGACGGGATGTCGCCCATGCCCTGGAACAAGATCGGCCCTTTTTCGAACGGATGATTCCAACGCTGACGCCGTGGCCCGAATACGGGCAGAACTGTCCGGTCTGTGTGGGCCGTCTGTCGGCGATGGGAGAGACGGGGCTCTACGCGTGGGATATCCGCGACCCGGAGCGACTGGTCTGCAAATACTGCGACACCGAATATCCCAATGCCGACTACCCGGAAACGGGGGCGATCACCGCGCCGCAAATGGGGCAGACCTTCACCTATTATCTCAACGACGACGAGCGCGCCCATCCCGAGGACACAACCGGCATTCACGCCTATCGCTGGGTGACCTTTCCGGTGCATACGAGTTGGACCGGCGTATTGCGCTCGCGGCAGGGCCGCTGGTGCCTGGACCGGGTCTTGCCGCTGGCGCAGCTCTACGCGCTGACCGACGACCCCGCCTGCGCTACGCGCGCCGCCTGGATCATGGACATCGCCGCCCGCCGCTATCCCAGCTGGCTATTCCACTCCTACGACGGCACCTACGCCGATTGCTCGCCCGCCGAAGCCGCAGTCGAGCTGGGCCGCCACCCGCGCGGCGGGCGATTCCCGGTCGAGACGATCATCACCGCCTTTGCGGGCCGCCACCGCGACGACCAGGGCAACTGGGCTGCGCTATTCAATGGCTTCTGGGGCGCCGGGCGCTTCGGCTGCAGCGGCGGAGATGCCAATATCCTGCTGCAGATGGCGCTGGCCTACGAGCTGATCCGCGATGCCGTGGACGAATGCGGACGGGCGATTGTCTCCGCCGCGATGGACCGCCGCATCCGCGACGATCTCATCCTGGCCGGTTGCGACGATATGGAGTGCTGGAACGAGATCAACAACAAATGCGGACCCGGCCGAGCGCTGAGTGCTATCGTCGGCCGCCTATTCGACCGGCCGCATAGCGTGCGGCGGGCGATCGAGGGCTTTGCCGCGCTGCTCGAAAAGGGCTTCCACAGCGATGGCTGCTGCACCGAGTCGCCCTCGTATGCGGATATGTTCCTCAATCTGATGCGGCAGATCCCCGATTTGCTGGCCGGATATAGCGATCCGATAGACTATCTGCCCCAAGAGGGCGAGCGCCTCGTCGACTTCGATCCCCATAGGCAATTCGCACGCTATCGCCTGGCGCTCGAAAGCATGATCCGCATGCTCGACCCCAATCTCAAATACCCGGTCATCGGCGATACCCACGCCGGCGGCGGCCTGATGCCGATCCACGCGGAGGTGCTGACGGCCCACTATGGCAAAGGCTATGCCGGATTGCTAGAGCAGATGCTGGGCGCCCCATTGGCCGCAGCCGGCGACGAATACGCGCTCTGGCATCGCGACCCGGATCTGCAGACGGCGCACGCCATGCCATTGCCGCTGCGCAGCGAGTGGTTTCCCGGCTGGCAGGTCGGCGTGCTGCGCGGCGGCGACGCGCAGGGGCATACCGCGTTCTACTTCAATGGCTATGCGCAGGGCGGGCATCGCCACACCGATACGCTGGGCATCAGCTATATCGCGCAGCGCACCGAATTGGCCGCCGACCGCGGCTATCTCTGGGACGACCCGCGCGGCGCGTGGACCAAGGGCACCTTCTCGCACAATATCGCGACCGTCGACGGCGCCAAGCAAAACCACCCGAACTGGCGCTCCACGCTCGAACTCTTCGGGCGCGGGCCGGGGGTCGAGGTGGTGCAGGCATCGGCGCTGACCTATGAGCAATGCGAGCGCTATCAGCGGAGCTGCGCGCTGGTGCAGCGGCCCGACGGCGGGACCTATGCGGTGGATTTCTTTCGGGTAGCGGGTGGCCAGAAGCACCACTACGGCTTTCACTGCAATGGGGAATTGATCGGCGTCCAGGGCGCCGACTTCGCGCCGCTGGAAGCAGGAGCTGACGCGCTGACCGAGTGGTTGCAATGGGTCGAGCGACCGCGCTCAGCGCGTCCGACGGGGCCGATCACCGCGACGTGGGCCTGCGAAAAAGCCCGCATGGACCTGCACCTCCTCAACGACATGGACCGCCTGCTGCTGGCCGACGCGCCCGGCTGGCGCAGTTGCCACGGCAGCCAGCTCAACGCGCCGCCGGTGCAGCAAATTCTGTCCGAGCGCACCGCCATCAGCGAATACGCCGCGGTGATGGTCCCCTATCAGGGGCCAACCTCGCCGGTCCAGGCGGTGCGGCTGATCGCCGCCGAGGACGGCGTGCTGGCCGTGGAAGTGTCGCTTGCGGACCGCACCGACTATATTCTCTCGGCACCCGACGCCACGGAGCGGACTTGCGGCCCCATCACTCTGGCTGGCCGCTTCGGTTGTCTTTCCGTCGCTGCCGACGGCCGACCGCTGCGCGCCTATCTACTCGACGGCACGCGTTTGGCGTGCGGCGATCTCGAGTGCGCGCTGCCATGTGGCCACACCCACCTGCCCGTCGCCTCCGTCGCAGACAGGACCCTGCGCTTGGCGCGACCGGTGCCGGATGATCTGCGTTCGCTCACCGAATGCGTGCTGGTCGGCGGGACGGGTTACGATGTCGAGGAAATTTCCGGCGACGTGATTCGGGTGCGCGACTATCCGGTGGTCGAGGGCGAAGCGGTGGCTCTGCTGCACGGGAGAGCGTGGACGCGGTGAGGACGCTTTTAGCTCTTTGGCGGCGGTCTTGACCAAGGCGACCAATGGGCCGGTACATTATCTACAGTGCAATAGGACCCACTCGCCCGACGGAAGGCACGCGCTATGCGGATCAGACTTGCGTTGCTCCGTCGCGATCGTTGACCATTAGATCAAAACGCACGCTATCTCCCTGGCGCAGTTCGTCTTGGCCGCCTGAGCACCTGGACCGATATGCTGGCCTCCAGCGCGTAGCCGCGCGCGCCGTGTCGCACTTTCCGCTCTATGGAATCTGTCCGCCAACCGCTGCTGCCGACAAATCCACGGCCAAAAGACAAAATGGAGATTGCAGCAGCTGGCGGGTAGTCCTCCTGTGCAAAATGACCTTTGATGTTCTGCGCCGTAGCGGGTGGGCATTGGCAGATCGGAAAGATTTAATATATTTAGAGCCTTATGACGGCGAACCTAACACAGATCCAATCCCGCACCATACGGCGCTGCGGCGCGACGGACCCGACCGCAATCAGGTTGGCGAAGACGAGACCGACCAGGTGCCTCACGTAGGAGAAAGTATGGCCTACTTTTCGGATTATGCACTTTTCGGGGGTTTGCTCTGCGCCGGCTTAGTCCTGGGGGCCATTCCCGTGGTCCTGCCCCTGTTGATCGCACCGCGGTCGCGGGGTGAGAAAACGCTGGAAACCTACGAGTGCGGCGTCGACACCATCGGCAGCGCCTGGATCCGCTTCGACATCGCCTACTATCTCTTCGCACTGATTTTCGTCGCCTTCGAGGTGGATGTGCTCTATATCCTGCCGGTGGCTATGGTCTTCGATAATGGCGCGTATATGTGGCGGGACCTGGTGGAACTCACCCTCTTTGTCGGGATCTTGCTCCTGGCCATAGCCTATGCGTGGCGCAAGGGCGTATTGCACTGGAAGTAGATCGAGGAGAAGACCTATATGGCCGGAGAAGAACTACACGCGATTGAAGGCGCCGACGCGCCGGGCGGTTCCACCGAGGGGTTGCTGCGCCAGGTGGGGCCACTGGTGCATATAAACACCCTGGAAACCTTGCTCAACCACGCGCGGGCGCGCTCGCTGTGGCCGCTGACTTTCGGCCTGGCCTGTTGCGCCATCGAGATGATGGCCGTCGGCGCGGCGCGCTTCGACCTGGACCGGATCGGGGCGGGGGTATTCCGGCCCAGCGCCCGACAGGCGGATGTCATGATCCTGGCCGGGACGATCTCGCGCAAGATGGCGACGCCGATCAAGACTCTGTGGGATCAGATGCCTTCCCCCAAGTGGGCCATCGCCATGGGTGGTTGCACCATAGACGGCGGGCCGTTCAAATACCCGGGACAGTACGCCATCGTCGAGGGCGCCGACCGGATCGTCCCCGTGGACGTCTACGTGCCGGGTTGCCCACCGCGCCCCGAGGCGCTGTACGCGGCCTTGCTCAAGCTGGGGGAGAAGATCAAAGCGGGCGATAAATTCAAAGGATGACGGGCGTGATCTCAGAGCAGATAACGGCGTGTGCGGGCGTGATGGAGTCGACCGAGGTGGGATACGCGGCGCGGGGGTACCACTTTATGCACCGGGCCGAGGCGGGGAGCATGCCCACCGTCGCCACCCTCTTCTGCGCGGGGGGGTTCCACCTGGAAATGCTCACCTGCGTGGATGTGCGGGAGGAAACGGGGGCCTTTCGCCTCGTCTACCAATTCAACAAATACGAAGCGCACGAGCGCCATCTGATCCACGCCGAAGTGCAGCCGGGGGCCAAGGGCACGAGCATCAGCGGCGTCTTTGCGGGAGCCGACTGGTACGAGCGCGAAGTCTTCGACATGTACGGCGTCGACTTTGAGGGCCATCCCGATATGAAGCGCATTCTAATGGATGAGGACTGCGTCGGCCACCCCTTGCGCAAGGATTTCGCCGACCAGGACTCGCGTCGCGAGGAGATGGTCAGTGGAGAGTAGGATCGAAGTTGTAGCCGAAGACCAGGACACCTACTATATGAACATGGGTCCGCAACACCCCTCGACCCACGGCGTGCTGCGGCTCAGGTTGCACCTGGACGGCGAGCGGATCCTCTCCGCCGAGCCGATTATCGGCTATGGCCACCGCGCCCACGAGAAGATGGCGGAGAACCGCGACTACTTGCAATTTTTGCCCAATACCAGCCGGGTGGACTATCTCTCGGGCATGATCTACAACCTGGCTTACTGCCAGGCAGTGGAGAAGATGCTGGGGATCGAGGTGCCCGAGCGGGCCGAGTACATCCGCATCATCGCCGGCGAATTGAACCGCATTTCCAGCCACTT
>JAYYUU010000045.1:0-10361 GCA_036343835.1 Candidatus Latescibacterota bacterium
CGCAACCTCTGGTCTTCGCCGTCCCAAACCAGCGTGTCGGCCTGCACTTCGAGACTATCGCCCGCCCGCAAGACCACGCCCCCGGCCAACCCGAAGCGGTCGCGTTTGTGCTCGAGGACCAACCGCTCCGCCCTGAGCGTCGATACGACCTCGCCTTTCCTGAACGCAACCTCCACCCCACCCTCGGCGCGCCCCTGCTGCGCTGCGGCGAATTCGCGCACATAGGCGGCGCGGATCTCGATCCGGTGACCGGGGCGACCGATCTCGAAGCGCACATCCCAGGCCTCCCCGTCTGCCGCCGGCACTTCGGGCATCTCCTGCGGCTCTGCGCCCATGCCGCAGGAGATCAGCACCGCCCAGGTGCCGCCGGCGCAAAAAAGCCGCGCTCCCCGACGGAAAGCGCGGCCTGCAAAGATGGCGTTAGCGGCCACGGATCAAGAAGCGGCCACTTGCCCTTCCCCGTCGCCGTCGGCCCGCTCCTGCTGATAGGCCAGCGAGGCGCCGACAAAGCCCGAGAACAAGGGCGAGGGATTGTCCATCCGCGATTTGAATTCGGGATGGGCCTGGGTGGCGATAAAGTAGCGGTGGTCCGGCAATTCGATGAATTCCATCAGCCGGGTGCCGTCGACCCGCCGGTGATAACCCGAAAAGACCAGGCCCTCGTCTTCGAGCACCTCGACAAAGCGCGCCGACACCTCGTAGCGGTGGCGGTGGCGCTCCAGGACCACCTTGTCGCGCTCGAGCATAACCATGCCGACGCGAAAGGCCTGCTCGTCATTGACCAGTAATTGCTCGATGCGCCGAGTGTCTTCATTGAGACGGCCCGACTCCTCGTAGAGCGCGAGCACCCGGCTGTCCCTTTTGAGCACCGCAGCATAGGCACCCAGCCGCATGCTACCGCCATAGCGATGTTCCTCCAGCACGCTTTTCTGGGTCTCCTGGACGCAAACCACCTGCCACTCGGAGTCCTCGTCGAACTCTGCCGAGGTGGCCTTTTCAACCCCCGCGACATTGCGCGCGTATTCGACGACGGCCGACTGCAGACCATAACACAAGCCCAGATAGGGGATATTGCGCTCGCGGGCATAGCGAATGACCTCGATCACCCCTTCGGCCCCGCCGGCGCCAAAAGCGCCGGGCACGATAATGCCGTCGAAGGCATCGAGCTCTTCCAGCGCCATATCGCCGCGCTCGAACTCGTGGCCGTCGATCCAGGTGATATCGACCCGGGTATCCCAGGCCACCCCGGCATGGGCCAGCGAGTGGTTGACCGAGATATAGGAATCGGTGAGTTGGAAATCGCCGGTGGCGACGTATTTGCCAACCATCGCCACTTTGACTTCCTTGCTCGGTTCCACGCTGCGCTTGACCAACTCGCTCCAGTGCGACCAATCGGGTTCTTTCTTTGGCTCGCAACCCAGTTTGCGCAAGATCTTCGCGCCCAGGTCCTCCTGCTCCAGCACCAGCGGAATATTGTAAATCGTATCTGAATCCGGGGCCGAAATGATGTGATCGTTGGGCACATTGGCACCGATCTGGATCTTTTTCTTGCGCACCTCGTCGGTGGCGGTCTCGGCGCGACAGACGATAAAATCGGGAAAGATGCCGTGCTCGCTGAGCATGCGGATGGCCTGCTGAGTGGGTTTGGTCTTCATCTCGCCCACGTGCTGGGGTATCGGCATATAGGTTATCAGCGCGTGTACGAAATGCTCCTCGCCCAAATCGCGCTCAAGGGTCTTGACCGCAAAGAGGAAGGGCTCATTCTCGTAGTCGCCCACCGTGCCGCCGATCTCGACCAGCACGATATCGTAGCCCTTTCCCGCCTCCTGCAACCGGCGGGTGATCTCGTTGGTGATGTGGGGAATCGGCTGCACGGTGGCCCCCAGATACTCACCCCGGCGCTCGCGCTCGATAACCGTGAGATAGATCTGCCCGGTAGTCAGGTTGTTGGTGCGCGGCAGGTCCAAGCCCAGGAAGCGCTCGTAATTGCCCAGATCCTGGTCGATTTCACCACCGTCGTCGGTCACCCATACCTCGCCGTGCTCGGTGGGACGCATCGTGCCGGCGTCGTAGTTGATATAGGGATCGATCTTGACCGCCGTAACACTATAACCGTACTGTTGCAGAATTCTCCCCATCGAGGCGGTGGTCAGGCCCTTGCCCACGCCGCTCATCACGCCGCCGGTTACAACGACGTACTTGGGCCCTTGGTACTCTTCAGTCACGATAAACGCTCCTCGCTTCGTAAAACACGGCCCCCCCTTAAACGAAGAAGCGACGATAGATGCCTGTCGCCGCTTCCCCTCAGTCGATGATTCTGGGAACTTTGAAATAACGCTCTTGCCGCTGCGGGGCCGCGGCCAGAATCTCTGCCACCGAGGGAGAGCGATCCACCTCGTCCCGGCGAAAGGCATTGGCTAGGGGCAACACGTGGGACGTCGGCTCCACGCCTTCAGTATCGAGCTCGTTGAGCTTGCCCATATACTGCAGGATGCGATTGAGTTCCCCAGTCAATCGCTCCTCCTCCTCAGGTGAGAAACGCAACCGGGCCAGCTCGGCAACCCCGCGCACTTCGTCTACGGTAACTGCCATATTTGAAATTAGTTACAAAAAAAGACGGGGGGGGGCGATTGACTCGTCTACACGCGTTGAAAACCGGTCCTAATATCACGTACTCCCAACGGGAGCGCAAGGACTTTGTGCATTCTGCTTGTAGCGGGGCGTTGCAATGCCTATACTTGCGTTTTAAGACCGACTCAAGACTCGCGAAGACGATATGACGCGCAAGGCATTCACCATCGAAGAGGCCAATGCCGACCTGCCCCGGCTCGAAGAAATCCTTCAACGCCTGGAGGCCAAAAAGGTCGCCGTCCGCCATCACGACCAGAAACTACAGGTCCTCGACGCGCTGTGGGGCGAAGCGATAGCGCGCGCCACCAACCCCGATCACGTCGCCTTCGACGGGCACCGCGGCCACGTCTACGAGCTGATCCGCGACATCAAGACCATCGTCGGAGACGAGATCCTCGCCGCGGGTATCCGCTTCCCCCCCGGCGGCCTCGAACACGGCCTGCTAGACTTCCCCACGACCTATAAGGGGCGCTGGGTATTGCTCTGCTGGCAGCGCGGCGAATCCCGGGTTGGCCATTGGCACGAACTAGACGGTGGCTATGCCGGTCGACAGGAGATCACCACCGAGCACCTCATTGTCATGGGCAAGGAAGACGATCCGGCCACCGTCGATGACTCGGCCCTAGACTTCTGAAGCCAGCAATAGGGCCACGGCTTCGCGCGCATCGGCAAAAACCAACTCGCGCGCAGGATGCGTTTCGACCAACCGCCCCACCAACTCGACCCCCGCCTCGCCCCAGTCCCAGAGACTAAAGGACTGTTCCAGCAACCGCTCGGCGGCCTCGGTCTGCCCGAGCGCACGCCATTGCGCGACGGCACCGGGTTTCCGCACGGGAAAAATCAATTCGCCACAAGGGACTGGGGCACAAGCGCTGTGCCCGCCAAAAACAGACGGCGGCAGAAATCGATACTCCGGACAGACCTTCCAAGGCGGCAGATCTGTCGTGGTTGCGGGAAAGAGTTTTTGCGTGCCCCGATGGACGATTAAATCGCGGGGGAAGGGATGGACGCGCAGATCGTCTATGGCAAAGAGGGCGATTTCATCGGTGTAGATTTTCGCTCCAGCAGTGGCCAAGCCAATGGCGAGCGAGGTTTTGCCCGCCTCGGGTGGCCCGCTCAAAACCAGGGGGCGGCCCCGGTGCACCGCCACGGCGGCGTGGAGTTGGTAAAAGGCGCCCAGGCCGCGCATAAAGGCCGCGGTCAATTGCCACTCGACCAGTTGAAAAATGTCGCTCAGCGAATCCGCAGCAGCAAGCTCTTCTCCCGCGCGTTGGAGCAGCAGACGACCGGCGCGAGATTCGAGGTCAAAACAGACCTGCGGCTCAACCTCCTCGCAGCGAGCCCCTTCGTAGAGGCTGGCAGCCAGCGCCTCTAGTTGGGCATCGGTCCCCTGGAGGACGATGGCGCAATCCGCTATCCGATAGTGGAATTGCCATCGGCCCATAGGCGCTTCAGGCGGCGATCCTATTTTCGGCCGGACGGCGCAGCGCGGCCAATTCGGTCCGTGCCGCCTCGATCTGGCCGCGCAAGTGGGAACGCCGTGACGCATATTGGTGCCGGCGGCGTTCTACCCCGTGGATCGCGTCGCGTATTTCGTTCAATTCTCCAGCCAATTTTCTGTATTCTTCATCGCCCCTCAGCGCAGCGCGGCGATAACGGCCCATCTGCCAAGCCGTTATCCACCGCAGCGCCAGCGGTATGAGGACGAAACACAAACCGAGTGCAATATCAGTCAATTGTTCACCTCTTCCATGTAATACTACTTAACACTAAGGCCATCTATCCCATATATCGACTGCTGCAATCGGTCCTCTACTGATTTTCGTTTTTGACGCGATCCTGCTCTTCCTTAATCTCCATATCTCTCAACAAGATACGCATAAGCTGGCGCTCGCTTTTACCCGCTGCGGCGACCAGGGCCAAAAGCAGGCGTTGCGTATCGCCGGGGCTAAATTCCTCCACGACCCCCTCCATTATTTTTCGCCGATCCTCGGGGAGCCCTGCGACGATCGACTCGATAAGACTGGTTAAATTCAACCTGGCCCTCCTCTTTGGTAATCCGGCTAATGTCGCCGCGGGTGCGCGCCTCGTCAAGTCCAGCTAAAAATGCCTTGACCGGATCATCAATATATAGTATACTACTTGCTGCTATTACCCTATTTGTTGTGTATTTTGCGGTATTTTGGGCCTCTTCGCTGTTTCCCCACAGCGTCTTTAGGTCCGATTGCCTTGCCCCGAGGCAGATCGCTCAATCTCCCCAGCATATCGGTAGTTTACCAGGTTTATTTCTCACTCATCTCCCCATCGGTGCGCGTCCTTTAGAGCGTCCTGTAGGAGCCGGACCGTGCGTCTTACTCAACTCGAAATCTTCGGTTTCAAGTCCTTTGCACAAAAAATTGTCATTCCCTTCGATCCGGGCATTACTGCCATCGTCGGCCCCAATGGCTGCGGCAAGTCCAATGTAGTCGAGGCCATCCGCTGGGTCCTGGGCGAACAGCGCGCCGGCACCTTCCGCAGCCACCGCATGGAGGACGTGATCTTCGCCGGTACCCGCCAGCGCAAGGCGCTGGGAATGTCCGAAGTCTCGCTCTCGATCGAAAATCGCGAAAATGTCCTGCCCGTCGAATTCAACGAGGTCATGCTGACCCGACGCCTCTTTCGCTCCGGCGAAAGCGACTACCTGCTCAACAAAATCCCCTGCCGCCTACTCGATATCACCAACCTGCTGATGGACACCGGTCTCGGCCAGGGGGCCTACGCGGTGATGGAACAGGGCATGGTCGACGATATCGTCAGCGAAAAAACCGAAAACCGCCGCCGCATCCTCGAAGAGGCCGCCGGCATCACCAAATACAAGACCCGGCGCCGCTCCACCTGGAACCGCCTCGAGGCCACCCAGGCCGATCTGACGCGAATCGAGGATATTATCGCCGAGGTCAAACGCCAGGTCGACTATCTCGGTCGCCAGGTCGGCAGAGCCCGCCGCTACCAGGAACTCAAACAGGAGCTAGACCAGCTCGACGTGCTGCTGGGACGCTATCGCTTCTTCACCTTCGGCGCCCAACTCGATCCGCTACAGGACGAATTCGAAGCGTTGGACAAGGTCGCCGAAGAGGGCTATACCCGCTTCACCAGCCGCGAGGCCGAACTCGAAAAAGCCCGCCTGCTACTGACCGAGGCCGAAAAGGCCATGCAGGAAGCCGGCATCGAACTCAACCGCCAGATCGAAACGACCCA
Source organism: Candidatus Latescibacterota bacterium (assembly GCA_036343835.1). Lineage (GTDB taxonomy): Bacteria > Latescibacterota > UBA2968 > UBA8231 > UBA8231. The sequence continues at coordinate 5,869 of JAYYUU010000045.1, forward strand.
CGAGCAAGAACGCATCCTGGTCGCCGTGCGCGAGCGGCGGGACTCCGCCGCACAAATTCTCGAGCGCGCCGCCCGGGAACGCTCCGATTATATCGCCCAGCGCAAGACCGCCCAAGAGCAACGCCGCGACAATGCCAAACGCAGCGAGACCACGCGTAGCGAGCTTGCAGCCACCGAAGAGAGCCTCCAGGGGCGCGAGCGCCTCGCCGCCAACGCCGAAGAGGAATACGCCGGCTACCGCGCCGATCTCGACCAGCGCCAGCGGGTGCGGATGGAACACCTGCGCCAACAGGGCGAAATCAGCCGCGCGCTCGAACGCCAACGCGCCGAACGCGAAGCCCTCGACGAACGCACCGCCGGCATGCGCGCCGAGGAGCAAACTGCCAGCGCCGAACGCAACGAAGCGCTGCAAGCCGCCACCACCGCCGCAAACGCCCTGGCCGCCACGCGCCAGAGCCTGGAATCACTGCAAGACCAACACGCGCAAACCCGCACCGCCCGCGCCGAGACCGAACGGGCCCACAACCATCTCAACGCCCAACGCGATTCGGCCCAACGCGCCGCCGAAGCCAACCAGGCGCGGTTGCAAGTCCTGGAGCAAGTCCGCTCCGGCTACGAAGGCTATCAGAGCGGAGTCCGCACCCTGATGCTCGAATCGCCCCACGCCGATCTCTTCCACGGCGTAGTGGGCGACTTAGTCGACGTCGACGCCGAAAATGCCCGCGCCGTCGAAGTCGCACTCGGCGAATCGCTCCAGGCCCTGGTCGCCCACTCCGACCGCGGCGTCACCGAGGCGATCGCCTATCTCAAGGCGCACTCCGGCCGCGTCGGGATCCTCTCTTTGCAAGGTGCCCTCGGCGCCCCCGGCCCCGCCCTGACTCCCGAAGCCATGCCCGGTCTCCGCGGCGCGCTCTTGGCTCATGTGCGACCCGAAGCCGATATCGCTCCGCTCGTCGAACGCCTGCTGCACAACACCTTTCTGGTCGACGACTTGCAGACGGCACTGGCGCTGGCGCGCCGCTACCCAGACGCCTATATCCGCTGCGTCACGCCCGATGGCGACGCCGTCGATCTCTTCGGTCTGGCTTCGGGCGGCAAGAGCGCCAGCGAGGACGCCAGCGTCCTGGGCCGCAGGCGGGAAATCCGCACTCTGCGCTCCGTCATCGCCCACCAGCACGCCCGCCACTCAGCCCTCGTCCCCCGCCTCGACGCCATTGCGCATCGCAGCCAAACCCTGGATCAGCGCCTGGATTCCCTCGCCGCCGAATTAGAGACCTGGCGCGAAAGGGAACGCGAACAGATTCACCAACAGCAAAATGCAGGTGCCGACGCCGAGCGTCTCACCGCGCGCCTGGCGCAACTGCAAAGCGAAAACGCCCGTTTCGCCAAACGCCGCCAGAACCTCGACCAGAGCATCGCCGGGCAAGAGGAGCAGCTGCGCCACAACGAAGCCGAAAGCACGCGCCTCAACGAGGAGAGCGGCACCCTCGCAGAGCAGCTCAAACAAAGCGAGAGCCAACGCCAGGAGCGGCGCGAAGAATTGGGCGCCCTGCGCGTCGAACGCGCGCGCATAGCGGAAACGGTCCAGAGCCTCGAACGCGACGCCGAACGCCTGGGCAATATCGAGGGCAATCTGCACAAGAATATCGAGCGCCTCGATCGGGAGAGCGCGGAGGCCACCCGCCACTGCGAAGAGCGCAGTACCCGCATTGCCGAGATCGAAGCCGAACTCAAAGAGTTGCACCAGGTTCGCGAGACACTGGCCGCAGAACAAGACCAGCGCCGACAGCGCTGGGCCGCAGCCAATAGCCAAAATCGCGAGTTGCAGGAAAATATCGGCCGGTTGCAGCGGCAACTCAACGACCAGCGCGAACGCCGCTCCAAGCTCGAAGTGCGGATTTCCGAATTAAAGCTGCAGACCCAGCATATCCGCGAGCGCCTGCAGGAAGAGCAGCACTGCGACGTCGAGACTATGGGCGCGCCCGACGAGGAGGTCGACGACGAAGCCGTCCAGCAGCGCAGCGACCAGCTGCGCCAGTCGCTGCACCGCCTCGGCACGGTCCATTTGGGGGTATTGGAAGAATATGAGGAGCAGAAGGAGCGCTACGACTTCCTCTGCCAGCAGCGCGATGACCTGGTCGTCGCCGCCGAGGATCTCAAGAAGACCCTCAGCCTGATCGACCGCACGGCCCGGCGGATGTTCAACGAGACCTTCGCCCAGATCAGGGAAAAATTCAAAGAGACCTACACCCGCTTCTTCCCCGGCGGCGAGGCCGATCTTACCTTGGAGGAGGGTGTCGACTCCTTAGAGGCGGGGATCGAGATCACCGCCCGACCCCGCGGCAAACAGTTGCAGAGCATCGCCCTGCTCTCCGGCGGCGAGAAGGCGCTGACGGCAATCTCGCTGCTCTTCGCCATCTACCTGGTCAAACCCAGCCCCTTCTGCATCCTCGACGAGGTCGACGCCCCGCTCGACGACACCAATATCGGGCGCTTCGTGCGGGTGCTCAAAGAATTCGCTCAGGGGACGCAATTTGTCGTCGTCACCCACAACAAGATCACCATGGCCGCCGCCGACACGCTGCACGGGGTGACGATGCCCGAAGAAGGGGTTTCGCAATTGGTCTCGGTGCGGGTCGAAGACGACGTATTGGAAGCAGCAGCCGGGTAGACTCCTACACCGCCGATGCGAGAAGCCCTCTGTAGTCTTTGCGGAGGGCCTTATTTTATAGCGTCCCAATTATCCGGCATCCGCGCCGGTTCCCAGGACGGGTCCGGTCGCCAGGCGGGTCGTCGCAGACGCCTTCCACCAGCGTCGATCACCGCCTGCTCCAACCCACCCGAAGCCCTGGCCTGGACCCAATCGCCCTCGTCCTTCCACTGCCAGCTCAGATCCTCCGCCACGACGATATCCAGATCCAGATCCAGTGAATCGAAACCGGCATGTGATCGCGTAAACGGCAGCTGGAAATTCACATAGTAAAAGCGGAAAGCCCCCGATTCAGCGTCCCAAAACAAGCTTATCGCATAATACTTCTCCGGCTCAAAAAACGACAGCACCCGCGTCCCCGTCCACGGACTCGCGACCAGTTCCCAATCGAATCGCTTAGCCTGCTCCCAGCGACTGCCCTTGGGAAAATCCCTTTGCACCTTGCCCAACAGGCCTTCGGGATGCCACGACTCGCACCCCGGCCACCAACTGATCAGCGTCCGCTCGGGCCCATCCGCAACGACCTTCACCACCCGACCGTTCCAGACCTTCCCCGCGAACATCCAGCGCAGTGCCGCGTCGCTGCCGGGCGTTCTATACGCTGCGCTCATTGCCTCGCTACCAGACGCACCGGCCTCGTTTCAACTCTGCCACAGCGCCTCGTCCAACCCGTAGAGATTCTCCGCCACCAACAACCGGGCGCGCGCTGCCGCCTTGGCATCTTCGCCCTCTAACGCCCCGCGCAAAAAAGCGGGATGCTCCTCTATAAAGGCCTTCATCGCCGCGTGCGGATCGCGATAATAACTCGCCAGCACGGCAAACTGCCCCTCGTCGATCTGCCCCATCTCGACCAATCGCTTGAAAAGCGCCTCACCCACCCGCAGCAGCGCCCCCGCCGCAACCCCCCGTTCATTGAGCGCTTCGATACCGCCCTGCCCCCGGTCGATCACATTGGCCGCAAAGGCAATCTTCCCACCACCCCCAGCGACAACCGGTATCCAGTCGCGAAAATAACTCGACGCTTCGGTCACCAGATCGGCCACGTGCAGCGTATCCATCCCATTCTCGTCCACCCCGCGCAACTCTTCCCCATCCAACAACTTCTTGCGCCAATCCTTATAAATCAATAAATGCGGCAACCCCAACCGCTCCGCCACCGCCAGCGAAAAAAACCAATCCCGGCGCTCCCCCCCCGACACCGCCGCAAACGCCACCCCACTCTCCTTAGCCTGCGCGACCAACATATCGATCACCTGGCGATAGACCCCATCCTCCGCATACTGCTTCTCAACCCGCTCCCGCAAGCGAAAGGGAAAATCCGCCTCCCCCGATTCCGCATCGATATAGGCCAACAATTCCTCCGCCCGCTCCGGCCCCCCATACAAATAATGCGTATTAATATAATAGGGGCCCACCGTCCCCGACGTATACCAAAACACCTCCCCTGGCGGCGGGAGGCGCAAAGCTTCGGTATCCAACAATGCTTCCAAAAGATCGAATGCCATATTTCTCCTCAACTCTCTAGCAAAATCACCGGAGGTCCACTTGGGGCTTTCCCCGTGAGCGGCTTGCTGTCCCAGATTTCACAGGATGGTGAAATCTGAGGACAGCCCTCGGAGGACCACAGGATGGTGGTCCGAGAATGAGCGAAGGGGAAAGCCCCAATCGGACCGTCAACAGGTCATTCCGGCAACTCCTCCTCCGGAATATCCCCCATCCGCCGATTCCCCCGATCCCGCTCAGAGATAATCAACTCCCCCTCCACCCCCCAATCCAACCCCCC
>JAYYUU010000046.1:0-5567 GCA_036343835.1 Candidatus Latescibacterota bacterium
CGCGGCGGCATCCTCGGGCTGCTGCTCCGCCCGGAAGTGCTTGAGATTGCCAAAGGAAGACACTTGCACGCACGGCATCCCGACGATATGGCGCAGCCAGTCCACATCGTGGCACGACTTGGCCAAGAGCATCGCCGACGACTCCACCTCGTTGCGCCAGTTGCCGCGCACAAAGGAGTGCGCCTGGTGCCAGTAGCCCACCGGCTCCAACCGTTGCACACTGACAATATCGCCAACCGCGCCCTGGTCAATGAGCTGTTTGATCCGCTGGGTCACGGCGGTGTAGCGCAACACGTGGCAGACCGCCAGCATCACCCCGGCCTCCTTTACCGCCCGGTGGATCCGACGACAACCCGCCTCGTCGGGGGCCATCGGCTTTTCCAACAACAGGTGATAACCCCTGGCCGCAAAGGCCTCGGCCGGCTCCACGTGCATCGCGTCCTGGGTGGCAATGATCACCGCGTCGGCGAATTTGTCTCGAGCGGCGGCCTCTCGCCAGTCGGCAAAGGCCTTTTCGCGCGCAATGCCGTGTTCGGCGACCAGTCGCTCGCGATAGTGCGCGCGCGGCTCGGCCACACCCACAATCCGCACCTGTGCTGGATGGGCGGTGGCATAGCCGGCATAGCCGCTCCCGCGACTGCCGGCACCGATGATCAGCAGGCTTATCGGGCCCTTGGTTACTTTGCTCCGCGCGTCGTGTTTCGCTATCTCGACCATTTTTTCAACCCTTCTCATTGTAGGTTTATTGATCCTCCCCCCCGCCAAGCTTGGCGCACCGCCCAAGACCTCCTGAATTCGCGCTTTTAAGCCCCTTGACAGGGGTCGTATCGCAACCCATACTTAAACGCAAACGCCTTGAATATACAATTATGTTTGCGATCACTTTACTACGTAGTGAGGAGGGTTTCCCTTGAAAGATTTTGAATACTGCGCACCCAGCACCCTGCGCGAAGCCGTGGCCCTCAAGGCCGAAAAGGGCGAGGCGGCACGCATCCTCGCCGGCGGCACCGACCTGATCGTGCAATTGCGCGGCAAGCGCTTCGCCCCCGACCGCATCATCGATATCAAAAATGTCCCCGAGGCCAACGAGCTTTCCTACGGGCCCCGCCGGGGCCTGGTCATCGGCGCGGGCGTGCCCTGCTGGCGCTTTTACAACGACGCTGACATCGCCGAGCGCTACCCCGGGCTCATCGACTCCGCCGCCATTATCGGCGGCATCCAGATCCAGGGGCGGGCCACCTTCGGCGGCAATTTATGCAACTCCTCCCCCAGCGCCGATAGCATCCCCAGCCTGATCACCCATTCGGCGAGCTGCAATTTCGCCGGTCCCAATGGCAAGCGCTCTATCGCCGTCGAGGACTTCTGCACCGGCCCGGGCGCCAACGTGCTCGAGCCCGGCGAAATTCTGGTCTCCCTGCAGCTCCCGACCGCCAAGAAGAACACCGGCTGCCACTACCAGCGCTTTATCCCGCGCAACGAGATGGACATCGCCGTCGTCGGCGTCTCCTCGCACGTGGTCCTAGCCAATCGCGGCAAGGAGTTCAAAGCCGTGCGCATCGCGCTGGCCGCCGTCGGCCCGATACCGATTTACGCCAGCGCGGCCGGCGAGGGACTGGTCGGCAAGACCGTCTCCGACGAGGCCATCGCCGCCGCCGCCACCGCCGCCCAAGAAGTCGCCACCCCGATCTCCGATATGCGCGGCCCGGCCGAGTTCCGCACGCATTTAGTGGGTGTGCTGGTCAAGCGCACGCTCGAGGGCGCCATTGCCCGGGCTCGTGGCAAGTTCGTCGCCAACGCCGTGCAGGAAGCGGCCGGCTAACAGACCGATGCCGCAGAAAAAGTTAATTGGGACGAAAATTATCTGCAGAACTAGCTGGCGGGCATCTGCCCCCGAAAACGGAGAATAATAATGAGTAAGGCACACGTCCAGACCACCATCAACGGAGAACAGACCGAATTTCTCTGCGAGCCGCGCCAAAGCCTGCTCGAAGTGCTGCGCGAGACGCTCGGCTTCACCGGCACCAAGGAGGGCTGCAACGACGGCAATTGCGGGGCCTGCTCGGTCACCGTCGACGGCGTCCTCATCGACTCCTGTCTGATGCTGGCCGTCGAGGCCGACGGCGTGGAGATCGGCACCGTCGAAGGCCTCGCCACCCCCGAGAGCCTGCACCCCTTACAGCAAAAATTCCTCGAGCACGCGGCGTTGCAGTGCGGCATCTGCACTCCGGGCTTCTTAGTCGCCTCCAAGGCCCTGCTCGACCACAACCCCGATCCCTCCGAGTACGAAGTCCGCCATTGGCTGGCGGGCAACTTGTGCCGCTGCACCGGCTACGACAAGATCGTCCGCGCCGTCCTCGACGCCGCCCAAGAAGTGCGCGCAAGCGCCTGACCCCCAACGAGGAGCAAACGCCCATGTCTTCCGGAAACGGCTACAAAGTCATCGGCACCCGCCCCATTCGCCACGACGGCGTCGACAAGGTGACGGGCCGCGCCGTCTACGGCGGCGACACCCGACTGCCCGGTCTGCTCTACGGCCAGGTCCTGCGCTCGCCCCACGCCCACGCGCATATCAAATCCATCGACACCGCCAAGGCCGTGGCGCTACCCGGCGTCAAGGCCGTGCTCACCGGCGCCGACCTGCCCGAGGCCGGTGATACGATCGTCGATCTCGGCGAAGGCCCGGCCCGGCTCAAATACATGAGCGACAATGTCCTGGCCACCGACAAGGTCCTCTACAGCGGGCATCCGGTCGCCGCCGTCTGCGCCACCTCTGTCCACATCGCCGAAGAGGCCCTCGACCTGATCGAGGTCGAATACGAGGTCTTGGAATCAGTGCTCAACGTGCGCGAAGCCATGCAAGAGGGCGCCCCGCAACTCCACGCCGACATGACCACCCAGGAATTCGGCGAGGACACCGGCAAGACCAGCAATCTCGCCACCCACTTTCAACACAAGCTCGGCGACCCCGACCAGGCCTTCGCCTCGGCCGACGTAGTCATCGAGCGCGAGTTCCAGACCGCCACCGTGCACCAGGGCTATATCGAGCCACACAACGCCACCGCGATGTGGAACTCCGACGGCCAGATAACGATCTGGACCAGCACCCAGGGTTCATTCACCGCCCGGGCCCAGACCGGCGCGGTACTCGACGTCCCGGTCTCCAAGATCAAGGTCGTCCCCCAGGAGATCGGCGGCGGTTTCGGCGGCAAAATTCCCATCTATCTCGAGCCCATCGCCGCCCTGCTCTCCAAAGCCAGCGGCCAGCCCGTCAAACTGATCATGACCCGCCCCGCCGTCTTCGAGAGCACCGGCCCGACGCCCGGCTCCTATGTCAAAATCAAAATGGGCGCCAACAAAGACGGCAAGATCGTCGCCGCCGACGCCTATATCGCCTTCGAGTCCGGCGCCTATCCGGGTGGCCTGGTCGGCGCGGCGGCGATGTGCGTGTTCTCCTGCTACGATATCGCCGATGGCTTAATCGACTGCTACGACGTGGTGCTCAACAAGCCGCGCAGCTTCGCCTATCGCGCCCCTGGTTCGACCCAGGTAGCCTTCGCCACCGAGCACGTAGTCGATCTGTTGGCCGCCGAGCTCGGGATCGATCCGCTCGAATTCCGGCTCAAAAACAGCGCCACCACCGGCACCCGCCGCATCGACGGCGTGGTCTATCCCAAGATGGGTTGCAAGGAGGTCATGGAGGCCATCCGCGATTCCGACCACTACAAGAGCGCGGCGCCGTCAGGCTCCAATCAGGGTCGCGGGATCTCGGTCGGCTACTGGTTCAATGTCGGGCTCCAGTCTGCCTGCACCGCCAGCGTCAACTCCGACGGCACCGTCAGCCTCACCGAGGGCTCGACCGATATCGGCGGCAGCCGCACCTCCATCGCCATGCAGTTCGCCGAGACTCTGGGGCTCACGGCCGAGGATGTCAAACCGCAGGTCGTCGACACCGACTCGATCGGCCACACCGACGTCACCGGTGGCAGCCGCGTGACCTACGCCACCGGCTGGGCTGCCTACAAAGCCGCCCTCGACGTCCAGGAACAGCTCTGCGCGCGCGCCGCACAGCTCTGGGAGATAGAAGCAGACCAGGTCAAGTTCGAGGACGGCACTTTTAGCTCCGGCGACAAATCCTACACCTTTAAAGAACTCGCCGGCCATCTCGATGAAACCGGTGGCCCGGTCATCGGCCGCGCCACCGTCAACCCCGACTCCGGCGTCGGCGGCTCCTTCGCCGCCAATATCGCCGATGTCGAGGTCGACCCCGAGACCGGCAAGGTCCAGGTCCTGCGTTTCACCGTGATCCAGGACGCCGGCCGCGCCATCCATCCCTCTTATGTCGAGGGCCAGATGCAGGGCGGTTCGGCCCAGGGCATAGGCTGGGCGCTCAACGAGGAGTATTACTACAGCGACAACGGGCATCTCGACAACTCCAGTTATCTCGACTACCGGATCCCGACCTGTCTGGATTTGCCGATGATCGAAACCATCATCGTCGAAGTCCCCAACCCGGGCCATCCCTATGGGGTCCGCGGCGTCGGCGAAGCCAATATCGCCCCGCCACCGGCAGCTATGGCCAACGCCATCGGCAACGCCGTGGGCGTCCGTCCGCAAGAGCTACCGATGAAACCCGGTCGCATCGTCGCCGCGCTGGCCACCGGCGGCTAAAGCCCCATGCCCATCGCCTGGATCCCCTCGCTGATGCAGAAGCTCACCGGGGGGCAGCACCAGATCGAGGTCGAGGGCGAGACCGTGCGCCAGGTCGTCGAGGCGCTCGAAGTCCTCCACCCCGGTTTTAAGGACCGGATCGTCGAGGACGACCGCATCAAGACCGAAATCGCGGTGGCCGTCGACGGCGAGGTCGTCGCCTCGGGACTGCGGGCCAAGGTCGGCCCCGAGAGCGAGGTGCACTTCCTGCCGGCGCTGGCGGGGGGATGAATAGAATAGTTCATTGTCAGCAACGAGAAATCCCGGCCGGTACTAGCCGGGATTTCTTTTTGAGGCAGGGGGTGTGGCGACCGTAGTAGAAACCCACCCAGGACGGGCAGACCAGGAGCAGGACTAATTTGCTTTCCCATCGCGTTCTTTCCTCCTTCCATAGGCCCCAACCTGGCTATTTCGCCTGCAAATTTTGCAGAATTGGCGTATTTCACCGGCATATTTCTCTTTGAGATGCTGCCCATCGCTTACTCTCAATCATATTATAACCCTGTTTTACAATAACTTAGCTGTTATCCCATTCCCGTCTGGCACAGAACTTGCGAGAGATTCCACAGGGTAGCTCAAGCAGCACCAAATCAACCCTGAGCGAAGTTGATCACCCGCTGGAACTACAGAAACTAATGCAAATTCTGCATTCCCCGAGGCGCTAATTCTGGCCTTTGCCTCCTGCAGAACGCATATACACTGCAATAATTGCACTTTATCCCTATAAGGGGAGACATATTATGACCGAACAGTTAATGCTTACCGAAGAAGACGAATTGCTCGAACTGCTCAACCAGGGCGGCGCAGACGCACTCGATTTGCTCAGCGGCGACCTGCCGATCATCGGCACCCAGTCGATG
>JAYYUU010000047.1:0-9716 GCA_036343835.1 Candidatus Latescibacterota bacterium
CCACAGCCAGGGCGAGCGCATCGTCCAGGCCAATAACACCAGCTATCGTTGCGGCCACATATTCGCCGAGGCTGTACCCCAGCATGGCGCTCGGTTCAACTCCCCAGCTTCGCCAGAGTCGGACCAGGGCGTATTCGACCGCAAAGAGCGGCACTGGATCGACCGCAAAATCGGCGTCGAAGCGGGGCTGGCCATTGGCCGAAGACGGCCAGATGAGTTCGTCAAGGTCGATGCCGTGCGGCGAGAGAATATCGGCGCACTCTTGCAAGGCATCGCGGAAGACCGATTCCTGGCGGCGCAGTTGTGCCGCCATATTGATATGCTGGACATCCTGTCCGGGAAAGAGAAACATCACCGGAGGGGAGGAATTGGACTGACCTGCATACACCCTTCCCGTGCTGCGCTCTCTCACACTCTGAATCGCTTCGTCCCGATCTCTGACCACAGCGATCTGCCGGTAGTCAAATTCCCCGCGGCCGACCTGCAAGGTACGGGCAATATCGGCTAAATCTTGCTCCGGATGGTTCTGGATATGATTGGCCAGATCGCCCGTCATTTCGTCGAGGGCACTGGGGCTGCGGGCCGACAGAGGCAGCAGCTGCCAGTCGCGCGAGGGACCGCCGATCGCCTCCGGAGCCTCTTCGACAATTATATGGGCATTGGTGCCGCCGATACCAAAGGAGCTGACTCCGGCCCGCCGCGGCAGCTCAGCCGGGCGCTGCCAGTTGGCGAGCTGGGCGTTGACGTAGAACGGAGTGTCGGCAAAGTCGATCTCGGGATTGGGCCGCTGAAAATGCAAGGTCGGCGGGATCTGCCCATGCTTCAGGGCCAGCAGGGTCTTGATGAGGCTGGCGGTGCCGGCGGCCGTATCCAGATGGCCAATATTGCTCTTGACCGAACCAATGGCACAAAAGCCCGCTTCGTCTGTGCTGGTGCGAAAAGCCTCGGTGAGGGCGGTGATTTCGACCGGATCGCCCAGGTCGGTGCCAGTGCCGTGGGTCTCGACATAGCCGATAGTGGCGGCCGATGCGCCCGCCATCTCTAGGGCCTCGCGGATCACCTCGGCCTGCCCCTCGACGCTGGGCGCGGTATAACCCACTTTCAAATCGCCGTCGTTATTGATGGCAAAACCGCGAATCAGGCCGTGGATGGCATCGCCGTCAGCTTGGGCGTCCTCCAGGCGCTTCAGGACCACTATGGCCGCGCCATTGCCATCGATGGTGCCGTCGCCATCGGCGTCAAAGGGGCGGCAGTGACCGTCGGCTGAGAGGGTACCCCCCGGGTGGTACCCCTAGCCGCGCACCGGGGGCAGGTGAATAGAGCAGCCGCCGGCCAGCACCATATCGCACTGATAGCTGAGCAGACTCTGGCATCCCAATACGGTCGCCACCAGCGAGGTCGAACAGGCGGTATTAACGCAGATACTCGGCCCCTGGAGATTGAGCTTATAGGAGACGCGGGTGGGGGCGAAGTCCTTGTCATTGCCCAAACTCAGCTGCCAGCCGCCCATGATTTCGAGCAGTTCTCGATGGCCGAGTAGATTGTTGATCAAATAGCCATTGAGTCCGACGCCACCGTAAACGGCGATGCGCCCGTCGTAGCGCTCTGGATCGCAGGCGGCGTGTTCCAACGCCTTCCAGGCACATTCTAGAAAAATGCGGTGCTGAGGATCGAGGATCTCGGCCTCGCGCGGAGTAATACCGAAAAACTCGCCGTCAAAAAGATCGATTCCCTCTAAGGCGCCACAGGCCTTGACATATTCCGCTTTGCCGAGATCGGCGGCGGGCACGCCGACCGCCAGCAGCTGCTCGTCGGAAAAGAAGGTGGTCGACTCCACGCCACTGCGCAGGTTTTCCCAGAATTGCTCCAGAGTATGCGCCCCGGGCACCCGCAGATTCATGCCGACCACGGCGATCGTTTCGCCGCCATCGTCGTCGGCACGGGGCTCGCGCTCAACCACGACTGGATCTCCTCTGCCGCTGTGCGCGATAGGATTCTTTCTGCCGCTCGCTACCGGCTCTGCCCTTGCGCTTGCGGCGCGCAGTGGTCGCCCCCCCGTCGCCGCCCAGGTGGCGGGCCAGCGCCGCAATAGTCGGATATCGAAAGATGTCCACCGGCGAGATCTGGCGGCCGAAAAGTTCCTGCAGGCGGTCGCTCAGCGGCAGCACTAAGAGAGAATGGCCGCCCATATCAAAAAAATTGTCGTTGATGCCGAGTTCGTCTATTTCGAGCAGCTCACGCCACAGCGCGGCAATGTTTTTCTCCGCTTCGCTGCGCGCCGGTACACCACCGCTACCACCGGAGCGCTGCGGCGCCGGCAGGGCTTTGCGGTCGACCTTGCCATTTGCCGTCAGCGGCATAGCGGCCAGCGCGGTGAACGCCGCTGGCATCATATAATCCGGAAGTTCGCGAGCTATGTAGTGACGCAGGGCCATTTCGTCAATCTGCTCGCCCTCAGAGGGCACTAGATAAGCGAGCAGGCGCTGGTCCTGCTCGGAGCGCTGGTCGAGCAGCACCGCACATTCGCGCACAGTATCACAGCTCAGAATCACCTGTTCGATCTCAGCCAATTCGACGCGGAAACCGCGCAGCTTGATCTGGCTGTCGACTCGACCGAGATAGAAGATTTCGCCGTCCGGTTGCCGACGCGCCAGATCTCCGGTGCGATAGAGCATGCCGCCTACTACAGAAGATGCCGCGGCCAGGCCGGTCTGCTCGGCCGGAATAAAACTCTCGGCTGTCAGCTCCGGCCGATTGAGATAACCGCGAGCCACGCCGTCACCGCCAATAAAAAGTTCTCCGGTCACCCCCAGGGGCACGGGCTCAAAGTTGCGATCAAGGATATATACCTGGGTATTGGCGATGGGGCGACCAATGGGCACCGGTCCTGAAGACGGCTGTTCTACTTCGTAGACACAGCAGCCCACCACCGTTTCGGTCGGGCCGTATTCGTTGACGATGCGCGTCTGCGGCGCGGCGCGACGCCAGGGTTCCACCACACCGCCGTGCAGGGCCTCGCCGCCCAAAACGAGGCAGCGCGTCAAACCGGCGAGTTGCTCCTGTGGAATCATGGCGTTGACCAGTTCGAGATGGGCCGGAGTCAGTTTGACCAGGCTCCAGTCGCGCGGCGCTTCGAGCGCTTCTTTAATATGCTCGATCTCCTGGCCCTCCTCGGGCACCAACCACAGACAGCGACCGCACAGCAGGGGGGCAAAAAGGCTGGTAATGGTGGCATCAAAACCTATGGAGGAGTGCAGCGGCGCACCGTCTCCCTCCGCGACACAGTAGTATTTAAGCGCCCAGGAGAGATAGTTGACCGCGCCGCGGTGTACGATCATGGTGCCCTTGGGTTTGCCAGTAGAGCCCGAGGTATAAATCACATAAGCCAGGCTATCGGGCGAGGCCAGATTGTCCAGATTGTCCACCGCTTCATCGGCGCCGACGCCCTCATCGTCGAGGCAGAGCACCTGCACTTCCTCTGCGGGCGACAGGTCTGCGCATATACTCCGCTGGGTGAGCAGAACCTTGGCGCCACAATCCCGGAGCATAAAATCCAGCCGCATCGATGGATAGGCGGGGTCTAACGGCAGATAGGCGCCGCCGGCCTTGAGCGCGGCGAGAATGGCGACGACGGTCTCGGGCGAGCGGGTGGTATAGACGCCGACGATGGCCTCCGAACCCATGCCCAGTGCGCGCAGCCGGTGGGCCAGTTGATTGGCCCGGGCATTGAGTTGCCCATAGGAGAGATGGCCGCCTTCCCAGGCCACGGCGATAGCCTGGGCATCGGCCGCGGCGCGCTCCTCAAATAGTTGGTGCAAACAGCGGTCCCTGGGATAGTCGCGCTCGGTCTGATTGCACTCCACGACCACGCGCCGCCACTCGTCCTCCTCCATTAACTGCAGAGCGGCAACGCCGCCCTCGGGATTGGCGACGATGGCCTTGAGTAGCGTATGGAAATGACCGACCAATCGCTCCGCGGTAGACGCCTCGAAGATATCGCCGTTATAGTCGCACTCCAGAACCAGGGCATCATCTAACTCGGTGAGATTAAATACCAGATCGAATGCGGTAAAAGCGATAGGCTGCGAGCGCCAGCCGACGTCCAGACCCGTCATCTCGGGGACGGCGCCGGGCCGGTCCAGATTAAACAGGGCCGAGACCAGCGGCGCGCGACGCCCGTCGCGGTGCAGCTCCATTTTTTCTATCAGACGCGCAAAGGGATAGTCCTGGTGCTGATAGGCGCGCAGCAGGGTGCCGCGCACCGTTCGGAGATAATCGACAAAGGGCTGCTGCCAGTCGATGCGGCAGCGCACGGGCACCAGGTGGGTGCAGTAGCCCACCAGACTGTCGCCGCCTTCTAGCGAGCGCCCGGCCACCGGGATGCCGACCAGCAGATCGTCCTGGCCGCTCATGCGGTGCAACCACAGGGCATAGGCGGCAAAGAGCGTAATAAAATGAGTGCAACCCTGTTGCCGACTCAGCTCTCCGACCCGGGCAAATAGATCCGCAGCCAGAGGCAGGGCGATACGGCCAGCATTATAAGAACGGAGCGCGGGCTGGGGCCGGTCTGCAGGCAGCTCTATAACCGGCAACTCACCCTGCAGCTGCTCCAGCCAGTAGGCCTGTTGCTCAGCGAAGTCCTGGGAGACCTGCCAGCGCAAATAGTCGCCGTACTGCAAAGGCGGCTCCAACTGCAGGACCGTTCCCCCCACCCGGGCATTATAGCTAGCGGCCAGCTGGCGCACGATTAGGTTCATGGACAGACCGTCGAGCACGATATGATGGCCCCTCAGGGCCAGGCGGTGATCGCGCTCGCCCAGCTTCAGCAGATGGGCGGCAAAGAGCGGCGGTTGCTCGAGCTCAAAGGGAGTGGCGGCGCACTGCCTTAGCCAGGCGGTCAGCGCCTCTTCTACTTCCGTCTCCCGACTGAGGTCCACGCTGATCAGCGCTGAATCCACCTGCTCCACCGGCAGCACCCGCTGCACATCTCCTTCGAAGGCGGTGCGCAGGGCATCGTGCTGCGCCACGACCGCGCCGAGTGCGGCTTCCAGCGCCTCGTAGTCTACTGCGCCGCTCAGTTCGAGCAGAGCATTAACGTGATAGGCCATAGAGCCTTCGGCGGAGATTTGGGCCAGGGCCGAGAGCTGTTGCTGCGCTTCGTTGAGAGGATAGGCGGCCCTGTCGGCTTTTTCTAACGGAGGCGCGATATCCGCATGACCGCGCTCGGGGATAAAACCGCCGTCGCGCATCTGGGTTACGCTCTCTTGTACAACGCGGATGATGAAATCGATATCTGCGTCGGTATGGGCCGTGGAGAGAAAGTAGTTGCGCCACTCCCATATAAAAACGCCCTTTTCCATCATGTGATAGAACAGCAGTTCGAGATTGCCGGAGAAGGCAAAGCGGAACAGGGAGCCAAAGTGTACAATTTCGATAGGCATCTCTTCGGCGCGGAAGTAGCGGTTCAGTTCCGCGGCCAGTCGCGCGGTGCGCCGATTCAACTCCTGCTGCAGGGACGGCCCCTGCTCGTCGAGATGGCGCAGGGTAGCTCGCGTAGTAGTCATGGCCAGCGGGTGCTGGCAGAAGGTGCCGCCGAAGACCACCCGGTTGACTTCCGGATATGTCGTATCGCCGTAGTCCCACATGCCGCCGTCGATGGGGTCCAGGAAAGCGCCGCGACCAGCCACCACCCCAATCGGCATGCCGCCGCCGAGCACCTTGCCATAGGTGGCGATATCAGCCTCGACACCAAAAAAGGCCTGGGCTCCGCCCGGATGGATGCGGAAACCGGTTATCATCTCGTCGAAGATGAGCAGCGTGCCGGTCTGGCGGGTGATGCGGCGCAGTTGGTGCAAAAACTCCTGCGGCTGCAGTTCGGGGCGGCGGCTTTGCACCGGCTCCACGATCACCGCGGCGATCTCAGTGCCGTGGCGACGGATAAATTCTAGCGCCTGCTCGCTGCCATACTCCAGCGTCCACAAATCTTCCACTGCAGCCGGTGGCGTGCCCGGAGAGACCGGGCGAGTCTCGAGCTGGTTTTCCCGCTCCACCGAAGTCCCCATCACGCTGTCGGCGTGGCCGTGATAGGCGCCTTCGAACATCGCGATCTTATGGCGACCGGTGGCCGCCCTGGCCAGGCGCAGCGCAGCCATTACCGCCTCGGTGCCAGTATTAGTGAAAGTGACCCGATCCATGCCGGTCAGCTTGCAGATGAGTTCGGCGGCTTCGCCGGCCTCGGGGGGGCGCGGACCGAGCTGCATGATATCGGCAGGCTGGGCGCGCAGCGCCCGTTCGATACATTCTGGATGATGGCCGAATAAATTCACCCCCTGCCCCATGGTGATATCCACGTACTCGTTGTCGTCGATATCCCAGATGCGAGCCCCGCTGGCCCGGCTGCCTACAATCGGGTAGAGCATCTCTTTGGTAGTAAAGCGAAAACCAACTGACGCGCGGCTGTCCGCCAAAGCCTGGCGGTAGGACTGGACGTGCTGCTTCGACTTTTTCGTGCGAGCCGTATAGCGCTCAATCAGGGCTTCGAGATGCTGCTGCTGGCAGGCGCTGAGACCGCGCGCGCGAATTTCCAGCGGCGAGAGCATTTTCTGCGGCTGCGCCCCCGAATTTGCTTGGGGTGTTTTTGCGGCAACCGGAGGCGCTGGCGTTTTTTGCCGCGCGAGATTGCCAGGTGCCGCAGTCTCTGCCAGACCGGCTTGGCGCAGAAACTGCAGCTGCTGTTCTACGACCTGATTGATCGTCTGCGCCGCGACGCGCATCTGCTCATTGAAGATTTGTTCCAGTTCGCTCCCCGGCTCGACGCCTCCGAGAGCTTTCATATCTGGAATCGACAGCGCGGGCGCGTTGAGAATGGGCGCGGCCACAGGTGTTTCTCCGCTCGTTGGGCGCTCGTCTAATTGCCCCTCGAGATAGGTGGCCAGCGCGTCGATCGTGGTCAATTCTTCAAAGAACTGCGGCAGCTGAATGGTCACGCCCCAGATGCTTTCAACGGTGCGCTGAAACTCCAGGAGCACCAGCGAATTGGCGCCCATTTCGAGGAAGGGCACATGCGCGGCATCGGCGCCCGACGAGGCGGGCAGAGCTTCAGCTATGAGCGCCAGGAGCTGCGCTATAATCTCGTCGCGCTGTGCGGATGAAGCCGAGTTCTGACGGCCGTTAGCTATCTCGTCACTCACCTATATTTTCCCTCTCTCGGTTAGTTCCATCAGGCATTGCCCGCCGCCTGCTTGCGCCTTCTTCTCTTTTCCATAGAGAATTCCAGCAGGCCGGATTTGGCGATGATGATCTGCTGGATCTGCGTGCTGCCCTCGATGATCTCCATGATCTTAGCGTCGCGCAGATAGCGCTGCACCGGATAGGCGCTGCTGCAGCCGTTGGCCCCGTGTATTTGCAGGGTGTGGCCTGCCGCCTGCGATACCGTCTTGGAGGCGAAGTACTTGGCCGTAGAGGTTTCCATAATGAGCGCGGGATCGCCCCTGTCTTTCAAATAACCCGCGTGATAGCACAGCAGTCTCGTCGCTTTGATATTGGCGATCATCTCGGCGAGCATTTGTTGAATCAACTGATGTCCTCTCAGCAAAGAGCCAAACTGCTTGCGCTGATTGGCGTATTCGAGCGAGGCGTGCAAACAGGCCTCGGCCAGCCCCAGACAGCCCCAGCCCACGCAGTAGCGCCCGTGGTCGAGCGCCACACCGGCGACGTGGGAAAAACCAAAGCCGATCCGGCCGACTAGATTGGCGGCGGGAATTCGGCACTCGTCCATACTGAGCTTGGCCAGCATGGCGGCGCGAAAACCTAGCATGCCAGTAATTGCATTGCTCGAAAAACCGGGGCTGTCCCGTTCCACCAGAAAGGCGGTGGCTTTCCCGTTGCACTGGGCGATGATCAGAAACAGATCGGCGACCTGGCCGAAGGAGATCCACTGCTTTTTCCCGTTGAGCACATAATGACCGTCCGCTTCCACCGCTGCGGTTTCGACGCTGCCGGCGTCGCTGCCAACATCGGGTTCGGTCAGGCCAAAGGCGGCAATGGTCTGGCCGGTGGCCAGTTTTGGCAGCCAGTGCATTCTCTGCTCGGGACTGCCCCATTGTGCGATGGCCTGGCAGACCATGCCCTGCACGGTCAGCAGGCTCAATATAGAGGTACTGCTGCGCCCGATTTCCTCGCACAGCAGCCCAAAGGTAATGGCGTCCATCTCCAGGCCGCCGTACTCGCGGGGGACGACGGCTCCCAGATAGCCCGCCTCGGCCATTTTGCCAATTAATTCGGGCGGAGTGTTTTCGTCCCTGTCGTGCTGATCGGCAAAGGGCTCGATCTCATTTTGGGCGAATTCCCTGAATTTATCCCGCGCTGCCAGCTGCTGGGAACTCAGTTCGATTTCCATTTGTGCAGACCTCATTTATCCGGCTATAGGTGCGAGCCGATATTCGCTTTCGTTTAACTCGTTTTTTTTTCGACGAAATCAACCAGAGCATTTAATGTATCAAAATTGTTGATATCGAGATCGTCGTCTTCCACCTTAAATTGAAACTCCTGCTCCAAGAATAAGACCAATTGCATGGCAAACAGGGAATTGACCAACCCGGAGGTGAAAATCTCCTGGCCGTCGGCTACATCGTCCGCGGCAAATTGGCCGAGGACTTCTTTGATCTTCTCACGCACCGTTTCCACAGTCATCCCGTCTTCCTCTTAAATCGTAGAGTTATAGATTTGGTTTTTTATACTCGTAAAAGCCCTGGCCGCTTTTGCGGCCGTAGAGACCGGCATCCACCATTTTTTTCAGCAGAGGGCAGGGCCTGAACTTGCTATCATTGAAGCTTTCATAGAGGACCTCGATAGAAAAGAGGATCGTATCCAGACCTATGAGATCGGCCGTTTCGAGCGGTCCCATTTTATGGCCGATGCAGCTTTTGAATATCTGATCGACGTCCTGGGCAGAGGCCACTTGATCCTGCACCAGGAAAATCGCTTCGTTAACCGTCAACATCAGGACCCGATTGGAAACAAAACCTGGTGAGTCCTGTACGACGATACCCTCCTTGCCCATTTGCGCCAATAGCTGATGGGCAATGGCAATGGTCCCATCGGAGGTGTGATAGCCGCGAATGACTTCGACCGTCTTTTTCATGGGCACTGGATTCATGAAATGCATGCCCACTACTCTATCGGCGCGCTGGGTAGCCGAGCCGATTTTTGTTATGGAGATCGCCGATGTATTGGCGGCAAAGACGCAGTGTTCCGGGCAGATGGCATCTATCTGAGCGTGGACCTCTTTTTTTATTTCCCACTTTTCCACGACATTTTCAATGACAAAGTCGGCCTCTTTGAGAAGCTGATAGTCCGTGGAGAATGTTATCGCTGCAACTGCGTCTGCGGCGGGAGTAGCCGCAGCGGTTTTATTGAAGAGTCCCTGCAGGCGAATGTGATTTCTGATCTCCTCTTCGGCGCGGGCCAGTACATCCTCGAAAATATCGATGAGAATGACCCGATGGCTCGTGTGCGCTAGATTCTGTGCGCCTCCGGTTCCCATCACGCCGGCGCCGATGACGCCAACTGTTTTAATATCCATGCTATTTATTCCCCAATTGTAAAATCCCATTAAATCCGGTGTAATACCACAGTTAATGTACTTCCCGCGGCAAGCCACGGGGTATCGGACCGACTACACGCTACTTTGCGCTGCAAGCCGCGGGGTATCAGAC
>JAYYUU010000048.1:0-9950 GCA_036343835.1 Candidatus Latescibacterota bacterium
AGGGACGTCAAACTGATCTCAATCGGCAACTCCAAGGGAATCCGTCTCCCCAAGGTTCTACTACAGAAATACGGCTGGAGTGATTCCCTCGTCCTGGAAGAAATGGATGAGGGGGTCTATCTGTATAGCAAAGAAAAAAACAAGCTGTCCTGGCAAGAGTCCTATCGCGCTATGGCTGCCGAAAATGAGGACTGGAGCGATCTGGACGCGACGCTCGCGGATGGGTTGGATTGATGGCGCCCGTCCCCAGTCGCTATGAAATCTACTTTGCCGATCTCAATCCCACTGTCGGCGGGGAAATACACAAGGTGCGGCCGGTAGTGGTGATTAGCCAGAACGAAATGAACCAGTTTCTAAATACGATAGTCGTATGTCCTCTCACCTCAGTGCTGCATCCTCAGTGGCGCAGTAGGTTGCAGATACAATGCGCCAGCAAAGAGGCTGAAGTTGCAGTAGATCAGATTCGCACTATCAGCAAACAGCGGCTGAAGAAGAAGATTGACAAGTTATCCACGGAGGATGCAATCCAACTCCGGCGTATTATCATGGAGATGTACGGGGAATAGGATCAGAATAAAACCACATCCTGAATGCACTCGTCATTCGCAAACCTCTAATGGTCTTGCAAGAAGCCAACGGAGGAAGCGGTCCGGAATTCGTTATCATAGCCGTTGTTGACCTTTGCCAAGGGGGGCGAGCATCCTATTCTTTGGGCTCTGAAAGAGACGGTGGTCTCTCTTGATTTCCTCGCATCAACCGGGCCGAAAAACGGGCGTGCACCAACAAACCCCCGTCAAACCATTCAGCTGACGGGGGTTTTTGTCTTTGTTGGGATAAAAGCGATTGAAAGACTAAACGTCAGCGCACGCTCTGATAGCCGGCCACCGCCCCCGGCCACTTGCCGTAGACGACCTGCCACAGCTGTTTCTCGTTGGCGCGGAAGCTGCCGGCGCAACTGAGAAAATAGTATTCCCACATGCGGTAGAAGGCCTCGTCGTAGTGCTCTTTGAACCGGTCCCAGTTGTCGCTGAAGTTGCGGTTCCAGGCCATTAAGGTGGGATCGTAGTAGGCGCCGAAACTGTGCCAGTCGTTGAGCGCGAACAAATCCTCTGCGGCGACCGACAGCTGTTGCGCCGAGGGCAGCATCCCGTTGCGAAAGATATATTTGTCGATCCACGGATCCGTCGCCGTGCCCGAGTCGTGCCGCGAGATGGTGTGCAGCAGGAACAGGCCGTCGTCCTTGAGGTTGCGGTGCACCATCTCGAAAAAGGGCCGGTAGTTCTTATAACCCACCGCCTCGATCATCCCGCAGCACAAGATCTTGTGGTAGCTGCCCCGGTGGTCGCGGTAGTCCGATTTGACGATCTCCACCGGCAGCCCCTGGCAAAACTCCCGCGCGTAGGCGATCTGGACATCGGCGATCGAGATTCCCGTGACGTGGCACTGATAGCGCTCGGCGGCAAACTTGGCAAAGCCACCCCAACCACAGCCGATATCCAGCACGCGGTCCTCCGGACCCAACCGCAATTTGCGGCAGATCAAATCCAGCTTCTGTTCCTGCGCCGCGTTGAGATCGTCGGTGTCCTGGAAATAACCACAGGTGTATTGATTATAGGGATCGAGGAAGGACATAAAGAGATCGACATCCAGCTCGTAGTGCAGATCGACCACTTCGCGGGCCTGCTGTCTGTTCTGCCGGTTGAACATCTTTGATTTGAGCAGGAAGACCTTTTTCGAAAAGGGCATCAGCCGGGCGCTGACCCCGCCCCGAAATAGCTTGTAGAAAAACTGATCCACCGCCTCGGCGGTCCACCAGCCGTCCATATAGGCCTCGCCCAAACCCAGGGACCACTCGCCAATCACCCGCGGGTAGAGATCGGGGTTGTGGACCTGGATATCCCAGGGCCGATCCCCGTCGATGCGGATGTCCACCGGGGCCAGCAGCTCATCGAAAAATTCTTTCACAGTCTCAGCTCTATCAAGTCCTAAAAACCAGTCGTCAATATCCGCAATAAACGCCGTCTTTGGCAAGTCTAAACAGCGGCGGGACCGACCGGTCCATGTTGCTTATATTTTCGCCACCTGACCACAACGCAAGCCATGGCCTTGCCCTGACCGGGGTCTGCGCCGATACTTCTCGCCAACCTAACAAAGGAGATTCCATGGCCCTTCTCGACACCAACACCCAGGTCTCGGCCATTATCGGCGACTTCGGCAGCGGCCTCGACCACCCCGAGTGCATCGCCTGGGGCTGCGACGGCTACGCCTACGCCGGCGGCGAGGCCGGCCAGATCTACCGCATCGATCTCGCCGTACGCAGCTTCGAAGAATTCGCCAATGTCGGCGGCTTTGTCGGCGGCATCTGCCAAGACGCCCAGCACCGCCTCTACGTCTGCGGCGGCGATGTCAAACGCGTCGACCCCGACGGCACCGTCAGCACCTACTGCGACCACGCCGCCGACGCACCCCTCAACGTCGCCAACTATCCGGTCTTCGACGCGCAGGGCAACCTCTATGTATCCAATTCGGGCGGCTGGCTCAAAAACGACGGCTGGATCTGCAAAATAGCCCCGGGCGGCAAAGGCGAGATCTGGAGCCGCGCGTTGCCAGAATTTCCCAATGGCACCGCCATCGACGCAGGGGGCGAATACCTCTACGTGGCAATGAGCACTGACCCCGGCATTGCCCGCATCAAAATCAACGCCGACGGCACCGCCGGTGCAGCCGAAATGATCGTCGCCCTCCCCCAAACCGTCCCCGACGGCTTGGCCTTCGACACCGAGGGCACCGTCTACTGCTCCTGCTACCGCCCCGACCGCATCTACCAGTACGCCAATGGCCAATTGGATATCCTCGCCGACGACTACGCCGGCACCGCCATCGCCGCTCCCACCAATATCGCCTTCTGCGGCCCGAATAGAGACCTTTTCCTCAGCGCCAATTTAGGCCGCTGGCACATATCCAAATACGAATTGGGCAAAACGGGCATGCCACTAAACTATCCGGACGTGCCCTAGTCGGCGAGCACCACCTGCGCTGGATTGATCGCCTGATACTTGCCCTTGTTGGCCGTAATCTCAAACGCCTCCGGCACCTTGTCGATTCCCTCCAGTACGTGGCGGATTGTCGGCAACATGCTGATCCGACCCGTCGCCACCAACCGCACCGTGTATTCGAGATGGGCCTGCGAGCTGATATCGGGAAAAATATAGCGCAGGCTGCGCTCGCGGAACACATCCACATCCAGCTCCAACGGCACCCCAAACCACGACACCCCCACCAGCTTGCCCCCCGAGCGCACCGCGTACATCGCTTGCTTGAGTGCCCGGTCGCCGGCCAGGCCTTGTTTGACGCTGCCCCCGGCGCACTCAAAAACCACATCGGCGCCCTCGCCCCCGGTCAGATCGCGAATCGCCTCGACGGGGTCGTCCTGGCTGGCATTGATCACGTGATCGGCGCCCAACTCCAACGAGAGCTGGCAGGCCTCGTCGCGCACATCTACGGTGATCAACTGACCGGCACCGCAGGCGCGGGCGGCCTGCATACTCTCGATACCCATGCTGCCCTGACCAAAGATCGCCACCGACTCGCCCGGGCGAATCTCAGCTGTCTCGACCCCGGCGATACTATCGCTCAACGACTGCAGCGTCGCCGCCTCGCTATCGGAAATCCGATCGTCGACCACGACCAGCGCAATCGCCGGCAAGAGTGCCCGCTCGGCAAAGCAGCCGGGCAACTGAAAGCCGATAATCGGCCCCAGGCGACAGTCGTTGCCGCGCCCGGAATGGCACATCGAGCAATCGCCGCAGGGCAGCTTGGCCCGGGCGGCCACCCGATCGCCGGGCTGGTAGCCTTCCACTTCCGATCCCACTTCCAAGATCCGCGCGCAAAACTCGTGGCCGAAAAGCTGCAGCGGCGCATCGGTCTCCAACCGGCTCTTGATATTGTCGTAGGCCAGGGTCGGAATGCCAAAGGCCAGCTGCGCCTCGGTAACGCTGGGCTGGACCACCATCGGCTCGACCAGCACGTGGTCGGGCGGGCAGGGGCCGAGTTCAATCTCATCCAAACGCATATCGCCGAATGCGTAGAAACGCCAGGCTTTCATGGGGATTTCCTCCGATTTAGTCGGCTATCAAGCTATGCGATTCACCAGAGAGCAACAAGCCCCTTGCTCGCCTGTATCCGGACCGTATACATTAGGACATTGATTGCGACAGGAGAATTCGCCCTTGACCCAACACCCGACCTTTACCCCCTTGCAAGGCGACGAGAGCCTCGCCTTCTTCCGCGCGCAAAACTACGTCGTCCTCGCCGACGCCTTGTCCACCAACGACAGCGATTTCCTCAACGCCTTCGTCGACCGCTCTGAGGAGCAGATCCCCGGCGAGTGGGGCATTGGCAGCGCCAATATCTACTCGCACGGGCAGATCCTCGTCAACCACCCCGAGCTGACCCCTTCACCCGCCCGGCCACCACCTTCCCGCTGGTCGAAGCGATCCTCGGTCCAGCCGCGCGTTTCGCCCAGTTCGACTTCCGCGACGTACCCGAAGGCATTGGCGAAAAGGCCGCGCTGCACTTTCACCGCGACCGCGACGCGGTGCCCAAAGACTACTGGGCCGCCAACAAATACGGGTGCGTCTTCCTCTGCGCCATCTACTATCTGAACGATGTCGGCGCCGACGATACTTGCTTCTGCGTGGTGCCCAATAGCCAGAGCTACGAAACGCTCGAAGAAGCCCAGGTGCAACTGGGCGACGCCTATCGGAAAATCCCGATCCGCGGTCCAGCCGGCACCGCCGTATTCTACAATATCGGCATCTATCACACCCGCGTACTCGGCCCGCGCGACGCGGGACGCCGCACTCTGCACCAGTATTTCAGCCGCGAGTCCAACCCACCGCTGACCAACTGGGTCCTGGTGCCCAGACGCCTCGCCGAGCACCCCAACCCGGCGACTCGCGCCTACTACAGCCAGTGGACCGACCTGATGCGCGAATACGCCACAGCGGATTTCTCACCCGAATTCTACACCGAACACGTCGGCACCAAGAAGACCTGAACATGGGCGACTGTGGCGACCAAACGGACAAGGACGGCAAGGTCCGCATCGCCTGGGGTGGCCAAACCGTCGTCACCCTCAAGGGCGCCAAAGCCCGGACCTTTCTCGCCCGTGCCGACGGTGCCGATGCAGAAGCACTGCAGCTTTTGCTGGCCCGCATGGCCGGCAATTTCAAACGCGGCAACGAACGCGCCGCCGCGCGCAAAGGCCGCTAAACCCGATGTCCAGCACCGACACCTTCCCCGACCTGCCGGGCTTCGACCGTTCCCTCCTGCCCGATGTCCTCCTCGAATTCGCGGTCATCGGCGACACCCACTATATCCTCGACCCCGAGCCCTATGCCGTGGAGTTCGCATCGGTGCGCGAGTGGCCGGAGCGAGCGCAGTGGGCGCTGGCTTTGGCGGCCTCACTCAAAACCGATTTCGCGGTGCACTTAGGCGACCTGGCCGAGGAGAATCCCTCTAAGCCGGGCCACTGCGAGGCGCGGCGGCAGGCGCTGTTGCAAATGGAGCGCGTCGGGCTCGCGCCCCACCACGTCGCCGGCAATATGGACATCGGCGACAAACCCGACCCCACGATGTGGTCGGCGTGGGTCACTCCCGAAACGCTGGGCATATTTCACGAGCAATTCGGCCGCTCCTGGTATAGCTTCGACCACGGCGATTTGCACTTCGCCATCATCAATTCACAGATCCTCAACAGCGACCTGCCGGCGGCGGCGGTGCAGCATGCGTGGTTGGAGGCCGATCTCGCCGCAGCCGACGGACGGCGCATTTTCCTCTTTATGCACATGCCGCCCTTCTTTGTCGACGAAGACGAGCCCGACACGGGCTTCTACAATAGCATCAACGAGCCGGCGCGGGGCTGGATCGCGGGGTTGGCGCGGCAGCACCGAATCGAGCTGCTCTTCGCCGGCCACACCCATTTCAGAGTCTTCAACCGCATCGGCCCGACCCGCCTTTACGTGGCCCCGTCCACCACCACCTCGCGCGCCGGTTTCTACGAGGCCTTTGCCGTCGGCCCGGCGCCCGAACAGGGGCGCAACGACAAGCCCAAACTCGGCTTCTACTTGGTCCGGGTCGGGGCAGAAAACTCGCGGGTCCACCTGATCCGCACCGGGGGGGAGAGGGAGCCAAAGGAAGGAGATAAAGGCTGGCAGCGCCTGCTGACGCGGACCTCCCACGACCTACTCGCCTCGCCCGTGGGCGTTTTGCTGCGCTTGCCGCTGGCCCACCAGTCCGCCGGCGCCCTCGCCTGGCCCAGCGCGCTGCGTCAGCGGGTCCGCGACGACCACCCCTTCCTGTCCTGCCTGGATTTGGGCGTCCGCCACGTGCGCGTGCCGCGCTCCGACCTCGACGACCCGTTGCAAAGTCAGCGCCTGCAACTTTTGCGCGAGGAAGGCGTCACGGTGACCGGCTGCTGGCTGTGGTCTCAGCGTCTGTCGCTGGCCAAAGACGTCGCCCGCTGCGCCGAGCAAGTCGATTTCGTCGAACTACAGGTCCCGGGCGAGCTCTATCCGGACGCGGACCTCTTACAAGCGCTAGCCCAATGCCGCGCACACTGCCCCGTGGTCCTGACGCCGGTACTGGCCCACGAGCCCGCCACCGGCAAATACCATCCGCGGACCCGCTTCGGCTACCGCGCCGACGAGCTCCCCCGACTCGACGAACACCTGTCTGCGGCGGGCGTCCAACTCGACCGGGTGCTCTGCCACGTCGATTCAGACGCGAGTCCCTGGGACGCCATCCGGGCATTGTGCGCCACACGGTCGCTGTCCCATAGTACCAGTCTGGATATTGTGGTAGGCCTGCCCGGCGTCGACGAGGCCCTGCAGACCGCGCGCGCCACCGAAGCCGTCTTCGCCGCCGCGCTCGCACCCGACGTCCGGCTCTTCCTCGACCCGCTAGTCGACCTCGACCGCACCAACGATGTCAATTTCGGGCTACTGGACCGGCTCTCGAATCCCCGACCGGCCTTCCATGCAGTGCGGTGTTTGAACTCGATCTTATTCGGGATGCGGGAGAATTTCGCGCCGATCCAGGATGCACCCGGCGCATTCGGCATAAAAGGAGGGCGCGGATGGCACTGGCTGGTGTTAAAGCCCGACCGGGCCATTGATCCACCCGCATTCGAGAGCGATCAGGTCTCCGTTTACGACCTGGTGCGCAGCATGAGCCGCAAGGTGGACAAAGCCGAACTCGGTACTATTCTCGCCGGTCTCAAGCAGCCCTGCCTGATACGCGACTTCTTCGCGTAGATCGGTCCTACCAGCGATAGCTCACGGGATATTGATGGATGGCTTTGTCCGGGGTGAGGATGGTGGCGTTGAGGTTGAGCGCGGTCGCCACCAGCAAGCGGTCGAAGGGGTCGCGATGGTGCACGGGCAACTCGCCGGCGCGATAGATAGCTGCCCGGTCGACGGGCGGACACTCCAAAGCCCAGGTCGCCACTTGCGTTTCGAGCCAATGGCGCGGGGGATCGGGCAAGGTGATCTTACCCGCACTCCACGTGAGGGTGATTTCCAGCGCCGAGACGTCGCTCAACAACAGCGAGGAATCCGCCGCATCGATCGCGTTTTTGGCGACTGGAGAGAGTCGGTCCGGGTATTGATTATATTATTGTAATGCGTTTCGATCACACGTCCTTAACACGGGAAACACTATGGCCACCGACAAAATCCGTCTGGGTATCATCGGCCCCGGCACCATCGCCCCCTCCCACGCCTTCGCCATCGACAAAGCCGACGCCACCCAACTCACCGCCGTCTGCGGCCGACGAGCCGAACAAGCCGCCGAGTTGGCCAACCAATACGGCGTCGCCCACTACACCCGCGTCGCCGACATGCTCGACATGGTCGACGCGATAACCCTCTGCACCCCCAGCGGGGCGCATTTGGAGCCAGCCCTCGAAATCATCGCCGCCGGAAAACATCTGCTGATCGAAAAACCACTCGAGATCACCACCGACCGCATCGACCAGATCGTCGCCGCAGCAGACGCCAAGGGCGTGGTGCTCGCCAGCGTCTTCCAATCGCGCTGCGCCCCCATCGCGCAAAAGCTCAAGGCCCTTATCGACGACGGGCTACTCGGCGAGATCTACGCGGGCAGCGCCTATATCAAGCGCTATCGGCCCCAGTCCTATTACGACTCGGGCGGCTGGCGCGGCACCTGGGATATCGACGGCGGCGGCTGCCTGATCAACCAGGGCATCCACCTCACCGATCTGTTGTTGTGGTTTATGGGCGCGGCCAAGGAGGTGGTCGGCATGGCCGAGACCAAAGGCCGCTCGGTAGAAGTCGAAACTCTGGCGATGGGCTTGATCCGCTACCAAAGCGGCGCACGCGGTGTAATCGAGGCAACGACCCTGGCCTATCCTGAGCTACCCGAATACGTGGAGATCGTCGGTGCGCGCGGCACGCTCTCCTTCAACGGCTCGAAACTCCAGCGTCTGGATCTCATTGATCCGACACCCGCCGAAGCAGCAGCCAAAGAAGAGCTGCTGAAAACCAGCGCCGCAATCGCCACCGAACGCGAGCGCATCATCGCCGCCGCACCCCCCGGCACGGCCGTACCAACGGTAGATATGGGTCACACGCCGGTCGTCGTCGATTTCGCCGAGGCCATCCGCACGGGGCACAAACCGCTGGTCGACGGGGCAGAAGGACGCCGCTCAGTGGCGCTGATCACCGCGCTCTACGAATCGAGCCGCAACGACAGCCAGCCCGTGAAGATCGAAGCCTAGAGCATCCGCGGATGCACCGGCCTGTCGAGAATCTCCTCACCCGCCGCCACCACCTGCTCCAGTTGCAACCCCGCCCCATCCCACCGCGCCAACACAAACTCCGCCAGCGCCCCGGCTTCAATGCGCGGCAACTCCAAGCCGATAATCGCCGCTGGCACCGCACTCGCCTGCCGCCACGCCGCTTCCAGCGACCACCCCAACTCGCACAGCCGCTCCACCCCCCGATCCAACTGATGCCACGCCCCAGCCAACTGCTCCTTATTGCCCGTCATATGCGTAAACCCCCCTTCCTCGATCTCGCTCCCGCCATAGACCCCCGGCTCTAGACCCGCCGTCGACGCCGAATCCGACACCAGATAGGCCCCATCCCCTTTGAGCTTCAACGCCGTGCGCAAAAAATCACCGGGCAAGTGATACCCATCGGGAATCAACCCCACCCGAATCCGATCATCCGCCAACCAGGTCCAAAACGGATTGCGGTGCCGATGAATCTCTGGCGGTGCCCCATTCCCCAGATGCGTGACCAGCGTGGCCCCCGCCTCAACCGCTGCGCCAATCGTCTCGGCATCGGGCCCACAATGCCCCATACTCACCAGAATGCCCTCAGCCGCCGCCACCCGAATCGTCGCCAACGCCCCCGGCAGCGCCGGATCGACATTAAACTTCACAATCCGCTCCCCTGAAGCCCGATACAACGCCTCCCACTCTTCCCAACTCGGATCGCGCATAAACTTCTCGGGATGCACCCCCCGCCAGCCATACTCGCGCGACATATAATTGCCCTCGTAGAAAATCCCCGGATAACACCGCGCCAGAAAGGGATCTTCCCCCAACAATCGGTCGATGGCCTTGAGACTTTCTATCCCATCCTCATAGGGCTGGGTAGTCAACGTCGCCAACAGCCGCCCGACCCCATGGCGCAACGCGTGCCGCGCCACCGTCTCCAATGTTTCCGGCTTCTCGTGCACGCGATTGAAAGCCAATCCCCTGGCGCCATTGTGCTGCAAGTCGACCAACGGCGGCGCGAGCAAGGGCAAATCCTCTGCCGCTAGCTCTATCTCTCTTATGCCGACCATCCTTTCCCCTGCTACCTCTACCTCAACGGCGCGGCCCTCCAAAGTGACTCCACAATACCTATTACCCATAAAAC
>JAYYUU010000049.1:0-5459 GCA_036343835.1 Candidatus Latescibacterota bacterium
GACGATGACATCGCGGCCGTTTTTAGACAAAAGCCCCAATTCTCCAAAGCTGTGTTCTTATTTATAAATTTGTATATGAGCTCTAAAGATAAAGTGATTACAATCTAAGAAGGGAAAAGCCCCAAGTCAAATAAAGGCGGGGGTTTCGAGCCGCGCATCAGGGACAAAAAACCGGTTCGACATAGATATAATGGCAAATATAATGGCAAAAATCTAAATAAGCCCGATAAACCGCCGATAATACTAACGAGAAATGACTTGACGCTATACACTACTATTTAGTATAATATTTTCACGAACCTTCTACCAAGTTGGGTTTCTAGAAGCCCTGAATCTGGCAACCCAAGCCAGGAGTGCATCATGCAGGATAGCCAACAACTTATTGATATTCAAGAAGTTGCCGATAATTTTGGCAAATCGGTCGAATCCATTCGCAAATACAAAAACTTCGGTATAATCCGCGTGTCGGACAAGCGCGGTAACAAGGATCTATTTGACCGAGAAGAGATTCTGTCCATCCGGGACCGCTTGCGCGAACTGCGTCTGCGAGGCTTGTCGTTGGCGCAAATAGCCGATCAATTGGATCTGGCACGGGCCGAAGATCCGACCATAGCGGGCCCCCCAATGCCCGTGTCCGGCCAGCCGCCGAGTCCCGAGCCGGGCAAGCCCCTAAAAATCCTCGTCGTCGATGATGAGGACGAGGTCCGGGCGGGGCTGCGCGAGTTTTTGGAGGAAATGGACTACGCCATCTGCGAAGCGGCCGATGGCGAGGAAGCCCTGGCCAAGACCTTTACCGAAAAGCCGCATATGATCCTGCTGGATCTGCGACTGCCCAAAGTCGACGGCTACCAGGTCTGCCAGACCCTCAAGGGCAATCCCATCACCTCGGGAATCCCCATTATTATGGTCACCGCGCTCAACGCCACGCCCAGCAAGATCAAGGGCATCGAATTTGGCGCCGATGACTACGTCGATAAACCCTTCGACCTCAACGAGCTAGCTGCGCGCATCAAAATGGTCACCCGGCGGCTCGGCATCGAGACCTGAGGACGCTTCCTCAGGCAGGTCGACAAACTTCTCCAGATGGCCGCATTGCAGGCAGGCGTAAATCGACGCCGTCAGCAATTGCGGCCGCTGTTGTTCTGCCTCGGTCCCGTAGAGCTGATAGGTCTCGGCGGGCACTGGGAAAACTTCGCGAAATTCCTCGCCTCCGCATTGAGAACAATTGATCGCAAAGTCGGCTTCCAACACCTTTAACCCACCTGCCGCTCTTTGAGCCGCGCGATCTCGTCGCGCAAATGCGCGGCTTTCTCAAACTCGAGATTGGTCGCCGCCGACTTCATCTGCTGCTCCAGATCGGCGAGTAACTCCTCTTCGTTTTCGAACCCCTCATAACTCACCGCCGGCTCGGCGACGAACTCGGGGGTGGTCCCGCGCACATTATCGAGCACGGCCGCGGCCTGGAGGATCTCCTCCCTGCTGCGGTATATCGTCTCGGGCACGATATCGTGCTCGGCGTTGTAGGCCTCCTGCTTGTCGCGGCGGCGGTTGGTCTCATCGATGGCCCGCTGCATCGAGTTGGTGATCTTGTCGGCGTAGAAGATGACCTTGCCGGCGGCGTTGCGGGAGGCGCGGCCGACGGTCTGAATCAGCGCCATCTCGGAGCGCAGGAAACCCTCTTTGTCGGAGTCGAGAATGGCCACCAGCGAGACCTCGGGCAGATCCAACCCCTCGCGCAGCAGGTTGATCCCCACCAATACGTCGAATTCTCCCAAGCGCAGATCGCGGATGATCTCGACCCGGTCCAGGGTTTCGATATCCGAATGGAGATAGCGCACCCGGATCTCCATTTGGTCTAAGTAGTCGGTGAGATTCTCGGCCATGCGCTTGGTCAGCGTCGTCACCAGGACCCGTTCCTCTTTTTTAGCGCGCTGCCTGATCTCTTCGATCAGGCCATCGATCTGCCCCGCTAAGGGCCGCACCTCGATCGAGGGATCGATCAACCCGGTGGGCCGGATTATCTGCTCGACGATTACGCCGCCCGACTGTTTCAACTCGTACTCCCTCGGCGTGGCTGACACCGAGACCGTCCACCCCATCCGCTCCTCGAATTCCTTGAATACCAGCGGCCGGTTGTCGTAGGCCGAGGGCAGGCGGAAGCCGTGCTCGACCAAATTCTCCTTGCGCGAGCGGTCGCCGCGAAACATGCCCCCGATCTGCGGCACGGTCACGTGCGACTCGTCGATAAAGAGCAGGTAATCGTCGGGAAAATAATCGAGCAGCACATAGGGCGCCGAGCCCGGCTTGCGACCGTCCATATAGCGCGAATAATTTTCAATCCCTGGGCAAAAACCAACCTCGCGGATCAATTCCACATCGTATTTGGTGCGGGTCTCCAGCCGGTGCGCCTCGACCAATTTATCCTCGGTGCGCATATCGAGGAGATGGCTCTCCAACTCGGTGAGGATCTCGTCACAGGCCCCGATTACCCGCTCCTCGTCGGACACATAGGCCTTGGCCGGAAATAGCTGGATGTATTCGCGCGTCTCCAACACTTCGCCGGTGAGCACGTCGATCATGTGGATGTTTTCTATTTCGTCGCCGAACATCTCGATCCGCACGCCGCGATCTTCCGAACCGGGAACGATCTCGACGATATCGCCCCGAACCCGGAAACAGCCGCGCTGTAATTCGAAGTCGTTGCGGCGATAGTAGATCTCTATTAGTGCGCGCAGGATGTCGTCGCGCTCGACCTGATCGCCCCGGCGCAGGGCGAGTTTGTGCTCGTCGTAGTCGCGGGGCGAACCGATGCCGTAGATGCAGGAGACCGTGGCGATGATAATCACGTCCCGGCGCTGCAAGAGCGAGCTGATCGCCTTGAGCCGCAAGCGATCGATCTCCTCGTTGAGCTCGACTTCCTTTTCGATATAGGTATCCGTACTCGGCTTGTAAGCCTCGGGCTGGTAGTAGTCGTAATAGCTGACAAAATACTCGACCGCGTTGTCGGGAAAGTATCCTTTAAATTCGCCGTAAAGCTGGGCGGCCAGTGTTTTATTGTGCGAGATAATCAGGGCCGGCATCTGCAATTCTTGGATGACATTGGCCATGGTGAAAGTCTTGCCGCTACCCGTTACACCTAGCAAAGTCTGATGGGCTTGCTGCTGGCGCACCCCCTCGACCAACTCGGCGATGGCCTGGGGTTGGTCACCCCCGGGCTGATAATTGGAAGTCAATTTAAACGGATCCATGGAGTCTGCCTCCTCGCTTGACCGGCGTATCAGGCAAATTTACCCGACCTATTCAACCTTGTCAATATAACTGCTACAATCCGGTCAATGCGCCACGATGGCATATATAGATGAATATATGACAGTCGCCTACCTATTGCATTCTCTGATATACATATAACACAAATTACTTATTAATATCATCTTACTATCATTTCAATGCGAGTGGTACAAGCATTGCTAAAGAAATTAATCAGTAATCCAACTTTAATTTGAAAAGAGAGGAAAACCATGGGTAAAGTCATCGGCATCGACCTGGGCACCACCAATTCGTGTGTGGCCATTATCGAGGGCCAGGACGTCGAAGTCATCGCCAACTCCGAAGGCGGTCGCACCACCCCCTCGATGGTCGCCTTCACCAAGGACGACGAACGCCTCGTCGGCCAAACCGCCAAACGCCAGGCCGTCACCAATCCAACCAACACCATTTATTCCATCAAGCGCTTTATGGGACGCCGCATCGACGAAATCGGCAATGAAAATAGCGAAGTTCCCTACGAAGTGACCAAGGGGACTCGCGACCTGACCATAGTCAAAATCGACGACCAGGAATACACCCCACCCGAAATCTCGGCGATGATCCTGCAAAAAATGAAACAGACGGCCGAAGATTATCTCGGGGAGGAAGTCAAACAGGCCGTGGTCACCGTCCCGGCCTATTTCAACGACTCGCAGCGCCAGGCCACCAAGGACGCCGGCACCATCGCCGGTCTGGAAGTCCTGCGGATTGTCAACGAGCCGACCGCAGCTGCCCTGGCCTATGGTCTGGACAAGTCGGGCAGCAGCGAGAAAATAGCCGTCTACGACCTGGGCGGCGGCACCTTCGACATTTCCATCCTGGAATTGGGCGATGGCGTCTTCGAAGTCAAATCCACCAATGGCGACACCCATCTCGGCGGCGACGACTTCGACCAGCAGATCATCAACTGGCTCGCCGAGGAATTCCAAAACAGCGAGGGCATCGACCTGCGCCAGGATCCAATGGCCCTGCAAAGACTCAAGGAAGCGGGCGAAAAAGCCAAGATCGAGCTGTCCTCGTCGACGACCACTGAGATCAACCTGCCCTTTATCACCGCCGACCAGACTGGCCCCAAACACCTGCAGACCAGCCTGTCGCGGGCCCAGTTCGAACGCCTGACCGAAGCGCTGGTCGAGCGCACCAAGGCCCCGTGTCTACAGGCGCTCCAGGACGCCGAGTTCCAGCCCAGCGAGATCGACCAGGTAATCCTGGTCGGCGGCTCGACCCGGATCCCCAAAATCCAGGAGTCGGTCCAGGAGATTTTCGGCAGGGAGCCGCACCGGGGTGTCAACCCCGACGAAGTGGTGGCGATGGGTGCGGCGATCCAGGCCGGCGTCCTGGCCGGCGATGTCGACGACGTACTGCTGCTCGACGTGACGCCGCTCTCCTTGGGCATCGAGACGATGGGCAGCGTGATGACCAAGCTGATCGAGCGCAATACCACGATCCCGACCAAGAAGAGCCAGATCTTCTCCACCGCCTCCGACAACCAGCCCTCGGTCGAGGTGCACGTCCTGCAGGGCGAGCGCGAATTCGCCAATGACAACCGCACCCTCGGCCGCTTCCATCTCGACGGCATTCCCCCAGCGCCGCGGGGCATGCCCCAGGTCGAGGTGACCTTCGACATCGACGCCAATGGCATCCTCAATGTCTCGGCCAAGGACAAGGGCACCAACAAGGAACAATCGATCCGCATCGAGGCCTCCTCGGGGCTGAGCCAGGACGAAATCGAAAAGATGCAACAGGACGCCGAGGTCCACGCCGAAGAGGATCAGCTGCGCCGCGAGGCCGTCGACCGCCGCAACGAGGCCGACCAACTGGTCTACGCGACGGAAAAATCGCTCGAGGAACACGGCGACAAGCTCGGCGATGAAGATAAACAGGCCGTCGGAGACGCCGTCGCCGCAGCGAAGAAAGCCCTCGAGGGCGAGGACGACGAGGAGATCAAGACCACGATGGAGGCCCTGCAACAGGCCTCGCACAAACTCGCGGAGGAAATGTACAAAGAAGCCCAGGCCCAACAGGCCCAGACGGAAGGAGAACCGACGCCCGAAGGAGATGCCGACCAACCCCAGGGAAATGACGACTCTGGCGCAGTCGATGCCGACTTCAAGGTCGTAGACGACGACAAAAAGTAAGGGGGATCAAAATGC
>JAYYUU010000050.1:0-13346 GCA_036343835.1 Candidatus Latescibacterota bacterium
CAGACCTTGACCACCGCGCAAGCATGCGTATAGGAAGCGTCCAGAATCCCCAGATCCAAACCCGACCCGCGCCATACCTGCATCCCGGCCACTTCCGCCATATAGCCGGTTTTGACGAACCCGCTCATCGTCCCCCGCAAATTGAACATATCCGCCGCTCCCGCAGCAATAGCTGCCAATACGTCCTCGGGATGCTCCAGGTGCAGTGCCAGCGGGATATCCATCTCCTGTCGGATGCGGACATAGTCATCGAGCTTGTCTTTGGGGATGGGGTCTTCGAACACCTCTATGGGTAGCCCCGCCAATTCACGCGCGATCCGCAGCGTATACTCCACCGTGCCGAAGCGCATATTTGGATCCATCGTCAGCCGAAATTCCGGCCCGCAGGCGTCGTAGACCGCCTGCGCTCGCTCAAGGTGGGGATCATCTAATGCACACTTAATCTTGATCCCGGTAAAACCGCGCTCCTGCGCCTGCCGGGACACTGCGGCCAGATCCTCAGGCGTGCGTCGCCCCGACCAGTAGTGCACCAGCACTTTGTCGCGGACTGCACCACCGAGCAACTGGCAGACCGGCACGCCATAGGCCTGACCCAGTATATCGGCGACGGCGATCTCAAAGGCGTGGGTCGACGGGTTCTGCACGATCGAGCGCACCGGCACCGACTCCACGTCACCGCGGTCACGCGGATTGATAACCTCCGGATCGTGCGGCAAATCGAGCCGCAACAGCGACAGCCGGGTCGGGTCCACGCCCAACAGCACCTCCGCCGCCCGGCACACCGCCAGGTCGGGCGTGCCCTTCCAGGTCTCACCCAGGCCCACCAAGCCATCGTCGGTATACACCTTGAGGATATGCTTGTCGAGTCCGCTGGTGAAAGAAGCCATTGTATCACCGGAGAAGGACCCGCTGCTGGTCGTGTCGGACTTCATCGGCACGTGGATCCTGCACACCTCGATGCGATCTATTTTCATCTCGCCCTACTCTTCATCATCAAACTCGGCAAACTCCGCCACGACGGCAGAAGCCGTGCGCCCCAGCATCCCGATGGCGACCGTTACCAGGGTCCCGATAACGATAAACCACGGCCAACCAACCTCCGTATTGTATTTGACCGCAATGACCGCGACGATGCTGATCGCCGCACCGAGCAAATTGCTAAGGCTACTGCCCCGCGAGCGGCTGATAAAACCGATAAGAAAAATCCCCAACAACGCCCCGTGAAAAAAGGTCGCCATCCCGAACCGCAAGGTCAGATAACCATAGACGGTATAAACTCGATAGCGGTAGAAGGCGGCAATAAAAATCGAGGCCAGCACGAATTGCGCCGCGATCGAGCCGATCGAAAACTGCAGTTTAGGTCATGTCGCGGATATAGCTCTGCTCCGGCGCACCGAGGAAAGTGGCGGCGCTGATGGGTGGCTACCAGCGAAAGCAAGGCCGACCACCAGGGGATATTCCGACCGCCGAGAAAGTAATCCTCCAGATTGTCCTGTTTGCGGCTCAACCACAGCCCCAGACCGATCGTGCCGGCTAAATAAGCGGCGATAACCAGCCAGTCCAAAATGCTCATATCCCGATACCCCCTAAACCAGTCCTATCAGGCAATCATCGTCCAGCGGCTGCAATGGGGTGAAATCGCGGTTGTTCTGAAACCAGGGCCGCTCTTCGCCCGCACAGACATTGCCCACCGCGTTGTAGATCAGATACGTAATAGCTCGTCGCCAGGGCGAGACATTATTGGCCGAGCCATGTACCAGATTGCTGTGGCAAAAACAGACCGATCCGGCCGGACCAATCAACGCTTCGATCCCCTTTGCGTCGGCCAAAACTTTCAGGTCCTCGCGACCCATCTGATACAGCGCATAGCCCTCGGCATCACGGTGCAACTGCGAGTCGAGCAAACCGTGGCGCTGCGAGCCCGGTACCACCAAGAGCGGCGAGGTGGCCGCCGTGCAATCGTCGACGAGTACCGCCACCATCGCGCAACGCGGCGCGGGCATCCCATCGGCGAAATGCCAGCCGGGAAAATCCTGGTGCCAATCCCAAGCCGCGCCAGAGCCAAAACCCTCCTTGGGATTGATCCGGCTCTGGTGCAGATAGACCTCTTCGCGCAACAGTTGACGCACGGGCCTGAGAATCCGCGGGTGCCGCGCGAGACGGCGGAAGGGCTCGGAGTACGCATGCGCGCCAAAGGCCAAGCGCGCAGCGGTCGATCCGCCTTTTTCGCGGATTATTTCCGGACCCCGGCGACTGAGAATCGCCGGCATCGCCGCCTGCAACGCAGCGGCCTCGTCGCCTTGCAACAAACCGGGAAAAAACAGCAAACCCCGATCCTGGTATTCCGCTAGCTGTCCCTCGCTAAGCTCCATATCGACCTACGTCCTCAGTCCCGACTGCGCATCGAAGCCCAACAACCGCTTCATCGTCGGCGTCGCCCGCGCGACGACCTCCGGACACGCCAGCTTGAAGTTGTCCTGCTGCGGCCGTATAAACGCCCGACAGAAAAAACCCAACAGGATCATCCGCTCCTCCGCGCTGCAATTGGCGCCGCTGGCGTGCCAGGACGCGCCGTGGAAGACAACGATATCGCCCCGGTGGGCCCTGAGCTGTATCACATCGTCATACTCCGTCTCCGGCTCGGGCCCATACCCGCGCTTATAACTACCCGGCACCATCCGCGTCGCCCCATTCTCGGACGTAAAGTCGTCGAGGACATAAATCGTATTGGCGCAAAAGGCGTTAGACGGCAGCGGCTTGGGAAAAGTCCCAATCGGAAAATCTATGTGCAGCGCACCCGCCGGCGACCCCGATCCGATCAGATTGACGGTAAAACTGCTCAACACGCAATCGTCGCCCAGCAAGTGCTCGTGCAGATCGAGGACCTGCGGCAATTGGATCATCTCCTCGTAAATCCGCCCCTTATTGACCAGATTCCACACCCGCTGCGACTTGCCGTCGAGATAGACGTGCTCGCCTCCGGCTGCCCGCTCTGCTACAACCAACTCGGCCGACCGATCCCGCAGCGCCTTAACCTGCTCCGGCGTCATAGCCCCTTCCAACACCACATAGCCGGACTCATCCAACTGGGCAATTGCCTCTTGCTTATTCATCTACTTTTCTCGGAGCGATAAGCTGGGACATCCAATCCCTCATCCATCTCTCTATTCCCTACGCGCACCAACCAACATATAACACCTACATCCGCAAACAAAACCCCAGGCGTTCCCTATCTCATTCCAAAAAACGCCGTATTGACCGAGGGGGATTTTCTAGCTTGAGCTCACGCCAGGTGCTGCAGAAAGACATTCGCATTTCTCATCGGAAAATAGTATTTTTATAGCAAAATGCTATCGCTATACAATACGGAGCCAGACCAATGCCCGATATCCTCATCAAGAAAGTTCCCGCCAATCTGCATCGCCGCCTTAAAGAAGACGCGGCCAAGCATCACAGGTCGATGGCACGTCACGCCCTGGCGCTTATAGAAGACAGTCTAGGGCAATCGGCAAGACTCGACTTTCCCGCACCAGTCAA
This sequence comes from Candidatus Latescibacterota bacterium, assembly GCA_036343835.1. GTDB lineage: Bacteria > Latescibacterota > UBA2968 > UBA8231 > UBA8231. Next base: position 3,538 of record JAYYUU010000050.1, read on the forward strand.
GACAGCCAAACCCCTTACCCAGAAAATCATCTCCGCAGGAATCAAAGAGGGGCGTCGTTGATCGTCGTCGACACCAATGTCATCGCCTATGTGCCATCGCAGGCGACAAGACCGCGCTGGCGCAACAAGTCGCGAAAAAGGATCCGGACTGGAAAGTTCCTCCGCTCTGGCGGCACGAATTCCTCAACGTGTTGGCCACTTCCACCCGGGCAGCAGTCATCGACGCGCAGCAAGCCGAAGCGCTGTGGCACAAGGGACTGGACTTATTGGTTCGGGCCGAAAGAGAAGCCGACGGCATCGCGTCACTCAAATTGGCCATTGAACACGCCATTTCATCTTACGACGCGCAATATATCGCCCTGGCGCAAAGCTTGGAAACGCAATGCGTCACCGAAGACAAACGCATGCTTAAGACGTTTCCCGGTACTGCTGTCTCGATGAAGGCGTTTTGTCCTTAATCCCCGCTACATAAGGGCAGTCCAGCCGCCCAACTTCAGCGGAGGTCTATCCTGCGAAGCGAGAATGAGCGAAGGAGACACCCCCGGTTAGACCGTCCACACGAAGCTCATCCCCGCCCGACAAAAGGCATCTTCGTCGCCATAATCGTCATAAACAGCACATTGGTATCCAGCGGCAACTCCGCCATCTGCACCACCGCATTGGCCACGTGCGCGACATCGAAACGCGGCTCGACCATCTTGGAGCCATCGGGCTGCGGCACCCCGTCATTCATTCGCTGCGTCATATCGGTGGCGGTATTGCCGATGTCGATCTGGCCGCAGGCGATATCGTATTTGCGCCCGTCGAGCGAGGTCGCCTTGGTCAGCCCGGAAATCGCGTGTTTGGTGGCCGTATAGGGAGCGGAATTGGGCCGGGGAACTGCAGCCGAGACCGAGCCATTATTGATGATCCGGCCCCCGCGCGGGTCCTGGTCCTTCATGATTTTGAACGCCGCCTGGGTGCACAGAAACGACCCCGTCAGATTGACCGCGACCACCGCCTGCCACTGCTCGTATTCGAGATCTTCCAACAACACGCCCGGCGCACCCCGCCCGGCGTTGTTAAAGAGCACGTCGAGCCGGCCAAAGCGCCCGACGACCTGGGCGAAGAGCGCATTCACCTCTGCGGGATTGCCGACATCGGTCGACACTGCCAATATGCGGGACGGATCCTTCGCCAGCCCCGCCGTTTCATCCAACGCTTCTTGCCGCCGTCCGGCCAGAACGACCGCATAGCCCGCCTCGGCCAAAGCCAGCGCGCTGTGGCGGCCGATGCCGCTGCCGGCACCAGTGACGAGGGCAACTTTGTCGTATAAGTTCATCCGTACTATCTCCTTTTTAATTGTCTATAGTTTCCAGTATATCCAAAATGTCCAACTAGACCAACAAGCGCCAATGCCAGATATGATAAGACGCCCCGCAATATAGACCCCTCATAATAGCCTATCAAGCATATCGGTTTGGCAATCACTCCGAATCCTCGAAGTTGACGATTGTGCTTCTATCGTTTACAATAGAATCGCGGAGAAGCAAATAGCCCTAATGGAAACCTCATTCTGGGGGCTGGGACATCGCGCCGATATTTTATCCTATATTTTCCGTTTCTTCACAATCTGCGTCCCCAAAGCCGTCCGCCTCAAAGTTCTCGCACCCGATCCTCGCTATCCTCAACGAGTATATGGTTATCAGGAGATGTGCCGCCTTATGGAGGAACAAGGTGCACTTGAACTCCGTAATCCCACCCGTAGTTTGCCGCAGTTTCACGCGGGCGAAGCGGCGGCATTAGCCCTGGCATTAGAAAAACAATACTGGTTGCTTATCAACGAACAACGCGCCCTGGTATTTGCGCGCCAGCAAGAAGTCAGGGCAGTGACCGTGATGGAACAGTCTGCAACCTTTGGTCCTGGACTAGAGGCCATGCGAGATGCATTTGGCCGAGCTGTAAAAAAATAAACGGTCGTTCCAACCCACTTCTACCGCCAAAGAGGTTCCGATGCCAAACATCCTACCAGATCGCGCCATCGAGCAATACCATCGGGACGGCTACTACTTCCCGCTCAAGGTCCTCGACGACCAAGAAATAACCACAAGCCGCAACCAGCTCGAAGCATTCGAAACGGCCCAGGGCAAATCCTTGCAGGGCGCCCAGCGCAACAAGTCACACCTGCTCTTCAAATGGGTCGACGACCTGATGCGCCACGACAAGATCCTCGACGCGGTCGAGGCCCTGACCGGCCCCGACCTCCTCTGCTGGAACACCCTGTTCTGGATCAAGGAGCCCCAAAGCGAGAGCTTCGTCACCTGGCATCAAGACCTGCGCTACTGGGGGCTGGACACCGACGACCTGGTCAGCGTCTGGCTGGCCCTCTCGCCGGCTACCTTGGCGAGCGGGTGCATGCACGTTTTGCCCGGCAGCCATCAAGGCGAACTCCTGCCGCACAAGGACGAATACGCAGAGGGCAACCTCCTGACCCGGGGTCAGGAAATCGCCGTCGAAGTCGACGAGGCCCTGACGGTAGCCATGCCGCTTGCGCCCGGCGAACTCTCGCTGCACAACGGCCGCCTGGCCCACGCCTCGAGCCCCAACCAGTCGGCCGACCGCCGCATCGGCCTCTCGCTCCACTACATGCCCCCGCGTACCAAACAGGTCGTCGGCGAGTGGGATAGCGCGGCGCTGGTGCGCGGCGAGGATCGCTTCGGTCACTTCAATCACGCGCCTCAGCCAACTAAAAACTTCGACCCGGTGGCGGTCGAATTCCACCAGCAGGCCACCGACGCGGTGCGCGAAATCCTCTTTACCGACGCCGAAAAGGTGCGGCCAACAATTTAGCCGTCATTGCGCCGGGACGAAGAAGAATTAGCCCCGATCTGGCTTATCGTATCGACGGCTTGAGCCCATGCGCACGGATGCGATTTCTATCTGACCGTAAAAATAGCATCCACTGCTCCGCTGGGCCGATAGCCAATGCGGATCGCCTGAGCCCGTACCCTCGTCTTACCTTCCGGCAAACGAATCGGCTCGTGGTAGAGCAACCAGCGCGAATTGTCGCCCGCCGCTAAAGTATAGGCGATCGAAGCCCCCTGAGTGCTGCTCTGCATCTGCAAAATCACCGGCCCTTTAAATTCTCCTCCCTCCGGACTCTCCTCCAACCCGTAGTTCTCGCCGCCCAATACCACCAATAATGGCTCCAGCGTCTGCGGCTGCTCGCCGTCGGGGTACATCTGCCGGTACATAATATCCTCCGGCACCAGCCCCAGATCGCCGACTTCGCGCTGCCACTCGTCCAACGCCGAGCGCAACCGCGCCAGCTCGCCTGCATATGCCGGATCCGCCGCCAGATTCTCGATCTCGTGCGGGTCGGCCTCCGTATCGAATAATTCCTCGGCCGGGCGCTTGCCCTGCAACATCGCCGCCGCCGGGCCTGCCATCTCGCCCGCCGCGTGCAGTCGCCACATCTCCTGCATAATCGGGTGGATATTGCGATAGCGGTTATAGAGCATATAGGGCTTTTCGGGGTGGTAGTGGCGGATGTATTTAAAGCGCTGGTCGCGCACCGCGCGCACGGTGTCGTACATCTCGTCGAAGCGGTCGCGCGCGGCGTAAACATAGTCGCGCGGCGCCTCCGCCTTCGCCCCCAAAAACGCCCGCCCCTGTATATGCTGCGGAATCTCTACTCCACACAGCGACAATACCGTCGGCGCTAGATCCACCGTGCTGACCAGTTCCTCACTAACCGTCCCCGGCTCCAAGCCCCCGGGCCAGCGCACGATCAGCGGGCTGCGAATCCCCGAATCGTAGGGCCAGCGCTTGCCGCGCGGCATCGGCCCGTGGTCGGTCCAGATAAAGACGATCGTGTCTTCAGAGAGACCATCTTCCTCCAACTCCCCTAATAGCTCGCCCAGCCGCCGGTCGTTATATTCGATATTCATATAATTGCGGGCGAGCGACTCGCGCACCTTCTTCGTGTCGGGGAAATACGGCGGCACCTCTATAGCGTCGAGCTCGAAACTCAGCTCGGGCCAGATCGGCTCGCCATCCTTCTCCTCCCACATATTGCTCTCGTGGGTCTGCGCCAGATTAAACACCGCGAAAAAGGGATCGTCCGCCTCGAGTCGGTTGCGCCAGTGTCCGCTCGCGCTGCAGTCATCCCAGGCCGTCACAGGCGGCGCAAACTGATAGTCGGTCTTGGCGTTGTTGCTGCAGTAGTAGCCGGCCCCGCGCAAATACTCGCTGAAGCACTTCACATAGTGCGGAATCACCGCCTCGTAGCTATAAGCCAGCGAATCGTAGCTCTTCCCCGAACCGGTGCGGTGGTGGTGGGTGCCGATCGACACCGGATACATCCCGGTGATCACCCCGCTGCGCGCCGGCGAGCACACCGGTGCGGTCGAAAAGGCCCGCGTCCACACACCGCCCTCCGCCGCCAGCCGGTCCAGATACGAGGTCCGCGCCACCTGGTCGCCATAACAGCCGAAATAGGGATAGCAGTCCTCGAAAGACACCCACAGTATATTCGGTCTTTTCGCCATTGTACGCCCCCCTTGAACGCCAGACCGCAAAAGCATACTATAGTTAAATCAATTTTCAGGAGAACCACCATGCACTACGACAAAGCACAGCGCACCTTCGACTGCGAACCGACCCTCACCGACACCCAGGTCCTGCAATTCTGCCGCGAGGGCCACCTCTTGCTCAAGGGCGTCGTTTCAGACGAAATCAACCAGCGCACCTGCGACTGGCTCGACGGCGAGATCCCGGCCAACCCGAACTATATACCCGTCGGCATGACCGAAGAAGACCTCGAGCGGATCCGCTCCACCCACGAGCCGAGCAGCATCTTTTTGGAGGATTGGTTTATAGAGCACGTCCTGCTCAACCCGCAACTGACCGGCGCCATGCGCTCGCTGCTAGGCCCCCATATCGGGCTGCCGGTCCTCGCCAGCCACCACCGGGTCGAATGCCCCGCCGAGCCGCAGGGCTGGCACCAGGACGCCGACCACATCTTCGGCCCCGAGCTGCGCTTTTTGGAGGTCTTCTACTTCCCCCAGGACACCCCCGTCGAGATGGGCCCCACCGAACTCGTCCCCGGCACCCACATCCAACGCACCCCGCGCGACCAGCAAGAGGGCGGCGTCTTCTGCGACGGCCCCGCCGGGACCATCGGCATCCACCACCAGAGCATCCTCCACCGCCGCGGTCGATCCACCGCCCAGGGTCTGCGCCGGATGCTCAAATACAACTACTGGCGCTCCGCACCCCCGGCGCGCGATTGGATCATCGAGGAGGATTTCGACTTCCGCACCGCCTACTACGGCGGCCACGCCACCGCGCGCTACTACGCGCATATGTTCTACTGGCTCTGCGGCCAGGGCGACCAATACCGCGTCATCGGTGGCCAGGGCTGGCCCTGGCGAACCGAAAACCAGATCGGCCCGTCATACGGTTTTGAGGCTGAGGAAGGATACTTGCCCAACTGGGGCAAGGACAACGCGGACGGATATTCGCCCTAGGCCAGATCGTTCACTGTCGCCGATAGAGCGCGTAGACCCCATACGCCAGCCCGACCAGGGCGAAGAGCCACTCGCCGCAGACTCTCCGCTCGCGCTAATCTTCTTCCAGCAACAGGTCCCTCTGGACCGCGATGATCCACAGCACCAGCACCAGCGCCGGTCCACCCCACATATTCCACCAGGCATAGAGTACTCCAGACGCCCCGTCGCCAAGCTCCGCCGACCACCCGCTCTGCCGCAATACCTCCCGCCTCGACGCGGACAACTGCGCCCAGTACTCAGCCAGGGATATCAGCGTACCTTCGTACAAGGTCCAGACCTGGCTGAGCCAAAACAACGCCAACAGCGCCGCGATCCACCGCACACCTTGCTGCGCCATAAAAGCCCGGCCGTGGCGGCGAAAAGGGCGACGCCAGCCACCGCTTGCAGATGCAGCAGTTCGTAGCCGGAAAAGCGCAAATTCTGCACGCTGCCATTCGGACTCCGCACGACCAGGTTTATCCACTGCACCTCGCGCTCGAGGTGGATGGCGAGCGCACCGGTATCGAACAGGGCGTTGACCGCGGGCAACAGGGTGGCCAGATAAAAGCCCGCAAAGGGCTCCCATATCAGCGAAAGCACCGTAGAGGCTACCAGGAAGCGCCCGAGAAAAGCCAGCGCCGCCTCGCTTTGCAGCAAGTTATTCACGATGGACCACCTGATCTATCCAGTTCAGCCACAGAAAGAGCAAAAAGCCCAGGTTGACCAGCACCATCATATACTGGTGAAAAAGCTCGACCAGATCGGGCTCGAAATGGGCGATGACCCCCAGGATGACCAGCCGCAACGCGCTGTAGAGATAAAAGGATGGCAGCCCCAGCAACACGCCCTGCATTTTGTGGTAAAAGGACGTCGGATAGGCGAAGACCAGCGAGAGGAAGATCAGCAGCGCAAAAATCCCGGTGCATTCGTGGATGATGCGGTAGACCACCCCCCCAGCACCAGATCGCAGAAACCGGCTACCAGCGCACTGGTATGCAACTCGGCGGCGATGCCGAGCGCATTGAGCAGCGCGGCAGCCAGATACGAGACGGGATACAAATAGGCGTTGGTGAAAAAACCCTGGAAGGTATCGAAAACCAGCGAGAGCGCACAGAGCAGACCCCAAAAAAAAGACAGAAGCGGAATGCCTTGTGGTGCAAGAGCGCTGACCAGTCCATCAATGCCTACAGATCCGCGTCAAAGGTAATCGCCGGCTTCCATCCCAACCGCTTTTCGGTCCGCGCTACATCCACCGCCTTGTAGCCACCCGGCGTCGCCATCACGTAAAAACACTCATATTCTATACTATCGGTCCCCAGGGCACAGACTAAAGCCGAGGCCACATCGCGGCGGTCGATATGCCCCCAGGAATGACCCGTCACCGCATGTCCGTCGGTCGTCACCATCCGCTCCGCGTCGATAATACCCCAGGGGCGGACACAGGCAATAGACAGCCCGTGCTGCCCGTGGAAATTCCGCGCCAACTCCTCCTGTAAGAGTTTCGAAAGCGCATAGGGGCCGTTGGCTTTGAGCGGGTAGAGGTCGTGGGTAAGGAAAGTCTCGGGCGGCCCCGGATAACCCGTGTGCACCGCGCCGCTGGAGGTGTGGACAAAGCGCTCGACGCTGTGGACCCGCGCCGCTTCGAGCAAGTTATACACCCCGGTGACATTGATCGTAAAACCGGGACCATCTCCGCCATAGGACGGATTGGGCGCCATAATCGTATTGACCACCGCGTCGTGCCCGGCGACTGCTGCTGCTACCGTTTTGTAGTCGAGCACATCGCCCTCTACCGCCCCCTCATATCCCTCCACCGGCCGCACGTCAAAGGCGGTCACCTCGTGGTTTTCGCGCAACAAATCCAAGGCCACCCGACCGACAAAACCCGCCGCGCCCGTCAATAAAACCCTCATCGCAGTATACTCCCGCCTCTATCTGGCTCGAAGCCTTTGAATGGAACCTCCAATATAGCATTGTTGCCGCACCCGACTACAGCCCGGTGCAGCTCTGCTCCAAACACCACAACCGACAATCTACACGCCCTCCTCTGCCGAGACAATTCCCACCCCATTCGTCAAATCCGGGGTTCCATAGTCCACCATTCCCCATACATTTACCATATCACCAGCCATAGAAAGGCGGACCATGCAACACTGGATCACCATTGCCCTGCTCCTCACCGCAAGCGCCCTTACAGCCCAGACCACCGGCCAGATCAGCGGCAAAATCACCGACAAAGCCACCAAACAACCCCTCCCCGACGCCGTCGTCGCCATCGTCGGCACCAAACAGGGCTCGACCACCGATACCGAAGGCCACTTCCTGATCAGCGGCGTCGAAGAAAATATCTACAAGCTCAAAGTCAGCTTTATCGGCTACGACCCCTTCTTGGAAACCGATGTCCGCGTCGTCCGCGGCAAAACCACCTATCTCGAAGAAGTAGAGCTGATCCAATCGGTGCTCGAAGCCGCAGAGACCGTCGTCGCCGGCTATTTTCGCGAGGATGCCCAGGCCCCGGTCTCGGCCTTCACCTATACCCGCGACGAGATCCGCCGCACCCCCGGCGCCACCGGCGACGTTTTCAGGGCCATGGAAACCCTGCCCGGCGTCAGCACCTCGGGCGGCGAGTTTTCCGCCTTTTCGGTGCGCGGTGGCAGTCCGGAAGAAAATATCATCCTCATCGACAATATCCCTTTCGACAAGGTCAGCCACTTCAATGGCGGCTCCACCGAAGAGCAGGACAAACAGGGCGGCCGCTTCAGCCTCTTCGCCCCCAACCTCATCGAAGAAGCCCGCTTCCAGGCCGGGGGTTTTTCCGCCGTCTACGGCGGCAAACTCGCCTCCTTCTTAGATATCAAAATCAAAGAGGGCAATCGCCAGACCCCCACCGTAGACGGCCGTTTCGACATCACCGGCTGGGAGCTCAACTACGACGGCCCGATCTCCATGGTAGCAAATACCTCGCTGGTCTTTTCGGGCCGCCACACCAATTTCACCCGCATCCTCGAGCTGACCGGCCAGGACGATCTCGGCCGCCCGCGCTTCAACGACTGGATCGTCAAAACCACCACCGCGCTCAACCCCCGCCACAAAATCTCCGTGCTGGGGATCTTCGCGCCGGAAAAATTCGACAAAGAGGTCGAACACGTCTTCAACAGCGACGACTCCGCCGCCAACGACATCGTCGACTACCAAGAATCCAAATCGCTCATCGGCCTCAACTGGCGCTTCCTCACCGGCAAGGCCAGCGTCCTCCAAACCAGCCTCTACCAGCGCCGCACCGACCGCCTGATCCACGTTGGCAAAGCCTGGCCGACCACCAACCCGCCCCAATCCCAAAATGACTTCCAGAGCCGCTCCTTCCTGACCCAGGACAATCTCGAGACCGAACTCGGCCTGCGCTCGGTCTTCACCTATGTCCGCTCGCCGCAAACCACCCTCACCACCGGTCTCGAATTCAGCCGCACCCGCTTTGACAACGCACTCACCCAAACCGGTCTCGACACCCTCTACACCTTCGACCGCCAGGCCTTCCGCCCCGACCCCGATATCTACTACCTGGTCCGCCCACCCGAATTTGTCAACGCGCGCTTCGACGCCAACAAAAATCTCTTCGCCGCCTTCGGCGAGTGGTCTATCAGCCCGACAAGACGCCTTACCACCAACGCCGGGCTGCGCTACGAATACAACGAATTCAACGCCAAGCGCTATCTCTCGCCCCGGCTGAGCGCGACCTACCGCCTCGCCCCCCAGACTCGGCTCAATTTCGCCACCGGCGTCTACTACCAGACCCCCGATCTCGACATCGTCACCGCCACGCCATTAAACGAAAACCTCGCCAACGAGCGCGCCTACCACCTCATCGGCGGCCTCACCCGCTACCTCCGCGACGACCTGAAGTTTACCGCCGAGACTTACTACAAATCACTCAAGAATCTCATCGTCCGCCCCGACCGCGGCCACCCCCAGCGCACCAATGCTGGCGACGGCTGGGCCGCCGGCGCCGACTTCAGCCTGATCAAGCGCTTCGTCGATAAATTCTACGGCCAGATCAACTACTCCTACGCTTTAAGCGAGCGCGACGACCACGACGGCCAGGGCGCTTATAACTCCGACTTTAACCAACCGCATATCTTCAATATACTCGCCGGCTACGAATTCAACGAGAGCTGGGCGTTCTCCGCCAAATGGCGCTACGCCACCGGCCGACCCAAAGACGCCTATATCGTCCACGAAAATATCTTCAACGACCCGGCCATCCTCCGCTACGCCCAAGAA
>JAYYUU010000051.1:0-7480 GCA_036343835.1 Candidatus Latescibacterota bacterium
GAGTGGGAGACTCGCGGGGAATTGCTGCACTGCCGGCGTAATAAAATCCGTGAAGCTTCCAGGGTCCAGCAGATACATCAGGCCCATACGCTCGTGGGCATCCTGCAAGTTGATGATATCTGGGCCCAAGGCGACGGCCTGTTCGAGTAGGGCTATACCAGTCTTGTTGTCTCCGGATGTCAGATAGTGGCGGGCCGACATGTAGAAGGAGAGTGCCTCGGCTTTTTTTATCGATAGGGCGCTAATGCAAATCAGGCCGGTCAGGGCGCCGATATAGAGGACGCGACCGCTGCGCTTGTGCCAATGGGCGGCCCGTAGACCTCCTTGTTGTACTATCCAGGCGAGCAGAAACGAAGAGCCGGCCGAGGCCATATAGAGGTAGCGGCCGGGGCCGACGGGCATATCGCGCAGCATGTGCTCCGGTATGACGAGAAAGGGCACGAGGAAGAGCAGTGTCCACGCTGCCCAGGCGCTTGTGGCATTCCGGCGCCATAATAGAAGACCCAACCCCGCCAACGCGCCTAAGCCCAACGCGATTTCCCAGCCGGGTCTTGTGTGTGGGGCCAGGGGCAGCCAGTGGGCGGTGGAGAGCAGGCGACCTGCAAACCAGAGCAGGATTTTTCCAATGCTCGCGAGCAGGGGCAGGGCCTGGACCGACGCGTATGAGCTGGCGGCGTCCCAGCTGCTGGAGCGCGTGGGCATCATTTGCACGACCAGATAGAGCACGGGCAAGAGCAGCAGGCCCAGGGGCACCAGCTCGCGCAGGGTCTGGCGCAACCCCCTGCTCCGGCTCAAAGACCAGAACAGGCAAAACGGCCAGAGCATCACCGTGGCGATATGGGCGAGGAGACTGGCGGCGACCAGCGCGTAGAACGCAGCTAGGCGGGCGGGCGAGGGAGTGGCCGCATAGGAGCCATAGCTGTGGGCTGCCGCTGCGGAGAGCAGCATCGCCAGGGGGTATTCCAGCGCCGAGATCCAGTGAACCGCCTGGATGTGGGTGACGTTGAGCAGAAAGAGCAGGCCGGCGACCATGCTTAGTTCGAGATTGGCGCCCAGCCGGTGGTAGGCCAGGGCCAGGGCCAGACTGGCCAGCACGTGGCAGGCGACGGAGAGCAGATGGAAAAGCGCCGGGTTGTCACCCCAGGCCGCGTAGGCGGCCCACATGACCAGTTCGTCGACCAGGCGACCGGAGGCCGTGGTCTTGTCGGGGGAAAAGAAGAAGGTAGGGTCCGCGCTGAGTCGGGGATAGTCGAGGGCGATCTCGTCGTCGTGCGTAAAGAGCAGATGATCGGCGAGGCTGCCGAAACAGAGGGCGGCGAGCACCAGCACGACGGCGATATAGACCGGCAGTGCATAGCGACTTTTTTTTTGGAAAAATATCGAGGAGGACATGGTGGCGGGCTAGGCCTGATCGGGTAGCTGGTCGGCGTGGGCGGCGAACCACTCCACGGTGCGATTAAATCCATCGGCGAGGGCGTGACGGGGACGCCAGCCGAACTCGCGGGCGATCTTCGCCGCGTCGGCGACCCAAGTATCGGTGTCCCAATGGCGATCCCCCTTCGAGCCCCAGACCGGTTCGCGGGCGATGTCGAGCCGGCGGCGGACCAGCTCGACGATCTCGCGCAAGGTGGTCTGCACGCCGGTGCCGACATTGTAGATGGCGCCTCGTTCGGTCTGGGAGTGGCATTGATAATCCTGTAGTAGTAGTTCATAGTTCATGTCACATCAACATTTATATGGGGGGTAAATATTGTGCTTAATGCGCAAAAACAGCAGGATGACTTGCCCATTGTTGAACAAATGCGTCCGCTTCCCTTTCATAGGCAAGATACGATTTTAGGCAGATTTCTTTTTTCATTAAGGATTATTCTCGATTTGAGGTTGAATGCGATATATGGAAGTGTAAGAGGTACATTTCCCGATTTTCGTGGAAATGTGTTAGATATCGGCTGTGGCGGACAGCCATGGCGTTGGTTACTGGAACATTGTGATTATCTCGGTATTGATATTTACAACTGCAATCAAGAATATGGATATTCCCATGATGACAAAGTAGTCTATTATGATGGTAAAAATTTTCCATTTGACGATCATAGTTTCGATCACATTCTGTGCACAGAAGTACTGGAGCATGTTAAAGAACCTGTAGAATTTTTACATGAGTGTAACCGATGCTTGAAACTAGGCGGGCGCATGTATTTCACCATCCCGTTTTCTGCGAGGTTCCATTATATCCCCAACGATTATTGGAGATTTACTCCTTCTGGACTCTCTATCATTTTTGGGCAAGCTGGTTTCGAGAAAATCAAGATCAGTCCAGTAGGTAATGAAGTTAGCGTTATTGTAAACAAAGTAAATTTACTGATTTTGAAGCGTATATTGAATCAAAAGTCCAATTTCTTTTTTCTATGGATGGAGAGACTTTTAGGGGTTTTATTGTTACCGGTTTTTTTCTTTTTAACGATCGCAGGACTTATTGCAATTAAATTTGACATAGGATCCTCTGATGACCCTTTAGGTTATGAATTAATCATTCAAAAGTAACGCAAAAAAACAGGTTTTTGGAAAATACGTAATCGCTCTGATATTTGTCGACATCTTATTCTTGAACTCCTGCGAAGCTGACGTGAGCGCGTAGACCAAATCCTTCTGATCCACTTCACGCCGACAATAGAGCATGTAAATTAGGCCTTTTACTGCTCGAACCCTACCAAAGCGGATTGCCGGCCTCGCGCTGGCCGCAATTGGGGCAAGATGCCGGTGGGCTAGTCCTAACCGGGCAGTTGGTCCGCGTGGGCGACGAACCACTCTACGGTGCGGCTAAATCCCTCAGCGAGCGCGTGGCGGGGATGCCAGCCGAGTTCGCTGGCGATCTTCCCCGCGTCGGCGACCCAGGTATGGGTGTCCCAATGGCGATCCCCCATCGAGCCCCAATCCGGTTCGCTGATGATGTCCAGCTGGCGGCGGGTTAGCTCGACGATCTCGCGCAAGGTGGTTTGCACGCCGGTGCCGACGTTGTAGATGGCGCCGCGTTCGGTCTGAGTGCGAGTCGCGGCCAGTAGATAAGCGTCGCAAACGTCCTCGACGAAGACGAAGTCGCGCCCGATTTCAGGGTGTACCAGCGGGGGCAGTTCGCCGCGCAATCCTTTGAGCACGAGTTGGGGTAATAGGCGGGTCGGCTCCTCATAGGGGCCGTAGGCCGAATAGAGCCGCAAGACGGCGATGTGCACGTCGCCGTCACGGGCGATGTGTCGGCACAGGTGGGTGGCGGCGGCTTTGGTGCAGGCATAGTAACTGTTGGGGTCGATGGCTTCGCCCTCGGCGGGCGCGTGGTCGACGACCCCGTATTCCGACGAAGAGCCGGTGTGGACAAAGGCGTCGAAGCCCGTGGCGAGGCAGGCTTCGACGAGGTGGCCGGTGGCGGCGATATTGGTGGCGACCATCTGGGCCAGGTCGGTCTGGTGGGCGTAGGCACCATAGGCGGCCAAATGGAAAATCCACTCGGGACGGATGGCGGCGACGGCGCGGGCGATGCCTTCGGCATCGTGCAAATCCACTTCGTGTAGTTGTAGTTCATCGCAGATCGTCTCTATACGCCAGGGCGCATGAATCGGGCGGAGCAACAGGTGCACCTCGTGTCCCTCGGCGAGGAGGCGACGGGCGAGATTGGCTCCGACGAAACCGCTGGCTCCGGTGACGAGGGCGCGCTTCACGGTTGCTCCTTGCGGGCGACCAGATGCAGGTTGCCCAGAGGCACTCGGAGGCGGATGCGACCTAGCGGTGTTTTGTCGAGTGCGGTGAGCAGGGCCTTTTTGCCGGCCCCGGGTAGGGGCAAGAGGCGAGCCAGATAGGACAGGGAGTAGGTGTTGAAGGCGATGCTCGCTTTGGCGATGGAGAAACCGTGTATGCGGCAGAGACGGGTCATGGTGTCCAGGCTGTAGAGATAGGTGTGCTCAATGTCGATGATCGGGCTGAGGCGACCCAACAGTCGCGCCGAGACAGCTTCGACATTGTGGTGGATAAAGAGCATCAGACCGCCGGGTTTGAGCAAGGTGAAGCACTCGGCGAGGAGGGCGCCCGGATCGGGAATGTGGTCGAATACTTGAAAGAGGCAGATAACGTTGAAAGTTTCAGAGTCGAAGAGCCCCGGGCGCATGACGTCGCAGACGATATGTGAGCGCACGTGCGGATCGGCGCGCTCTACGGCGGCCTTGCTCGGCTCGACGCCGCGCACCTCCGCATAGCCTCGCGCTCGCGCTTCGCCGAGGAAGAAGCCATTGCCGCAGCCGATTTCGAGCAAGGTATCCTTGACTGCCCCGCAGGTCGCCAGGTCGTCGAGGTAGCGGCCGTAGGTGCGGCAGAGATCCTGCGTTTGTTCCTGATAGGTGAAGTCGCTCTGGGAGTATAACTGGCTCAAGAGGTGCGTAGCGGCCACCGGATCGGAGCGCACCAGACCGCAGGCTTGACAGCGGACCAGGCGGAAGTGGATGCGGTCGGGCAGGCGGCGGGCGGAGAAGATCTCGGGGTTGAGCGCCCGCGGGTCGAAGTTGGCCGGGTAGAGTTGGCGGGCCCCATCGCCCGTGCGACAGATCGGGCATTGGGTGGGGTGGAGTTCCAAGCTACGCGTCCTGGTCGCCCGGTGCCGCTGCAGTGGCACCGGGCGGGTTGAGGACGCGGTCGACGATATAGGGCGGGCGGCGCTTGATTTCGTCGTAGATATGGGCCAGGTAGGAGCCGATGATGCCCAGGCAAAGCATCTGCACGCCGCCGACGAAGAGGATCAAAACGATCAAGGTGGTGAAGCCGCTGGGGCTCAGCTGCGGGTAGAAGATGCGCAGCAAGAGTTGCAAGATGATGCCGAAGGAGGAGACGCCGACACACAGCAGGGCGCCCCAGGTGATGAATTCCAGCGGCATATAGGAGAAGGAGAGCACGGCCTTGCGCGCCCAGCCGATATTGCGCAGCAGCGAATTGGTGGTGCGGCCGAACATCCGCTCGGGTCGCACATAGGGCACACCCGTCTGTTTATAGCCCACCCAGGCGCGCAGGCCGCGGAGGAAGCGGTTGCTCTCGGGCAGCGCGTTGAGCGTGTCGACCACGCGGCGGTCGATGAGGGAGAAATCCCCGGCGTCCAGGGGCACCGGCACGTAGGACAGGGTGCGGAAGAGGCGGTAGAATATCTTGTAGGAAAATCTCAAGAGCAAGGTCGCTTCGCGCTCGACCCGCTCGCCGTAGACCACCTGGTAGCCCTCGCGCCACTTGCGGTAGAATGCTTCGATGAGTTCGGGGGGGTCCTGGAGATCGCCGTCGAGGAGTACCACGGCGTCGCCGGTGGCGATGCGCATGCCGCTGGTGAAGGCGCTCTGCGAGCCAAAATTGCGCGTGTGTTCGACGACCGTGACCTTGGGATCCCGGTTGGCCAGCTCCTCCAGGACCTGGCTGGCGTCGTCGGGGCTGCAGTCGTTGACAAAGATGATCTCGTAGTTGACCCCGATTTTGCGGAAGACCGCCTCGAGCCGCTGGTGCATAATGGGGACGGCCGGAGCGTCGCGATAGCAGGCGATTACCGCGCTGATTCTGGTCGTCTGCGAAGAGCTCATCGGCACAGGGCCTTGCGCAGGAGGCGGGCGATATTCTCGCGGTCGATTCCGTGTCGCTGGTTCATATGCGCTTCGCCGCCGGAGACGGCGTCGGGTGCGGCAAAGACCCCGCAGCGCTGCAGGCGGCAGTCGATTCCGCCTTCGGCGATCAGCTCCGCGACGAGCGATCCCAACCCCCCGGATGCGTAATGGGCCTCGACCGTCACGGCGGCGGGAAAGCGCGCGAGCAAATCCACGAGATCTGCAACTGGGGCGGGGTTGAGCGAGGAGACCACTGCGACCGTCGCGCGGATGCCTTCCTCGCGCAGCAGTTCGGCTGCCGCCAGTGCCTCGTCGGTGATGGCCCCGATGGAGGCGATGAGCGCGTCGTCTCCGGCGAGGATGGTCTCGATCCGGCCCAGGCGGAAACGCCCGTCGAGGCCTGGCAGGTGCAATCCTTCGCGCTTGCTGATGCGATAGTAAACCGGACCCGGCAGGTCATAGGTCGCGCGCAGGGCGTTGGCGGCCTGGGCCTCGTCGGCGGGCACGACGATCTGCATTGCGGGTTGCAGGCGCATGGCCCCTAAGTCTTCGAGCGCCGCGTGGGTCGGGCCGTTGATCCCATATTCGAAGCCGCCGCCAATGCCGACCAGGCGAGCGGGGAATCGGTGCAGGGCGGGGCCATTGCGCAATTGCTCATAGGGCCGCAAGGTGGCGAAGGTGGCGATGGAGTACATAAAGGGAATGTAACCGGCTTCGGCCAGACCGGTGGCCAGCCCCGCCATATTGGCTTCGGCGACCCCGACGTTGAAGAAGCGGTCGGGGCAGGCGCGGGCGAAGTCGTCCAGGACCCCGAAACCCAGATCCGCCGTCAACAGTACGACGCGCTTATCGCTGCGGGCGATGTCTTCGAGGGCTTGCGCGAAATGCGTTCTCATTGGCCGGCTACCACTTCGGCGCAGGCGCGGGCGTATTGCTCATCGGTCATCGGCAGGTAGTGCCACTGCACCTGCCCCTCCATAAAGGAAACCCCCTTGCCCGCGGCCGTTCGGGCCAGGATCGCGCAGGGGGATTCTCCTGCCGCCGCTTCCGCAAAGGCCGTTTTCAGCGCGCCGGGGTCGTGCCCATCGACTTCGACCGGCCGCCAACCGAAGGACTGCCAGCGGTCTGCCAGCGGTTCCATTTGCAGGACGTCCGCCGTTCTGCCCAGCGCCTGCTGGCCATTGCAGTCGACGATGGCGGTCAGGCTAAAGAGCCGGTGGTGGGCCGCAAACATCGCGGCCTCCCACACCGACCCCTCGTTGCACTCGGCGTCACTGAGCAGGGCATAGGTTCGCCGGTCGGAACGGTCGAGGCGCGCGGCGAGCGCGGCACCGGCCGCGAAGGACAGCCCGTGGCCCAGGGAACCGGTGGTGAAGTCCACCCCGGGAAGGTCGCGTTCGGGGTGGACGCCCAACAACGAGCCATCGGTGCAGTAGGAGCTCAGCTCTTGGCGGGAGAGGAAGCCCTTGAGGGTCAGGGCGGCGTAGAGCGCCAGGGCGGCGTGGCCCTTGGAGAGCACGAAGCGATCGCGTTCCGGATCGCAGGGATCGGGGATGCGTAGGACATCGGCGTAGAGGACGGAGACGATATCGACTATCGACAGGGCGGACCCTATGTGGCCGACATGCGCCCGTTTGGACTCTGCGAGCACGATGCGGCGCATGGCGTTCGGATCTATTTTGCTGGTGGACATATACTGAAAATAGCTCGTGGTATGAAGCAGGGCAATAC
This sequence comes from Candidatus Latescibacterota bacterium, assembly GCA_036343835.1. Classification (GTDB taxonomy): domain Bacteria; phylum Latescibacterota; class UBA2968; order UBA8231; family UBA8231. The sequence continues at coordinate 7,353 of JAYYUU010000051.1, forward strand.
CGGTCGCCGCCCGCAATACAGCGGGCGAGAATGAGCGAAGGGGATACCCCCTAACGGACCGTCAGCACCCAGATCCACCGCCAAAACTAACAAACTCCCCCCACCTCCACCCCCCCCTTATTGACCCC
>JAYYUU010000052.1:0-5387 GCA_036343835.1 Candidatus Latescibacterota bacterium
TAATAAGCCGCGAGACGAGGTCCTGATGAATATCAGTAGTATTGTCAACCAGAACGGCGCCCAAGCCCAGGCGGCCAGCGCGCAGAATCAATTGGGCAAGGACGATTTTCTGAAACTTTTGACCGTGCAATTGCGCTACCAGGATCCTTTGAACCCGATGGAGAATACGGAATTTATCGCGCAGATGGCCCAGTTCTCTTCGCTGGAACAGCTGCAGAATATGAACCAATCGATGGCGCAGAGCCAGGGGTCGGAAGCGGAGTTGCACGCCGCGTTTAAGAGCAATCTGGTCACCTCGCTGGTGGGCAAGTCGGTCGAGGTCCCGACCCAGGAGGTCGTCTACGACGGCCAGGACGCCGAGGTCGCCTATCGCCTGGGCGAGCGGGCGCGGAGCGCCGCGCTGAGGATTCTAGACGCCCGTGGCCAACTGGTGCGCCAGCTGGAACTGGACGCTTCGCAAGCCTATGGCACCATCGAATGGGATGGCAAGAGCGAGTCCGGCGACAAGGTGCCCGAGGGGGCCTATCTGGCGCTCGTCGCGGCCGAGGGGCCCGGCGGGGTGCCCGTAGAGGCAGATGTGCTCAAGCGGGTCAAGGTCGACGCGGTGCGCTACGCCGGCAGCGAAGCCCGGATTTGGGCCGATGGTCGCGAGCTTTCGCTGGCCGATTTGCGCGGCGTGTTGGCAGGTAACAACTAAACGCGGTAGCACCAAAACAATGGAATTGCGGTCAAGGATGGACGCGAGTGGAATGGGTCCGCTTCCCAGGATGGGAATAGCGGACCCCACCACACCCAGCGCGAGCATATCGCGAGATGGGGTGAGGAGCTAATTAAATGTTGGGTTCGATATTTATAGGCATCACCGGCGTTAGGAGCCACCAGACGCAGATGGACGTGATCAGCAACAACGTGGCCAATATTAATACCACGGCCTACAAGAGCGCGCGCGTCAACTTTGCCGACGTGATGAGCAGGACGTTGAGCGAGGGCGGTCCCGAGCGCGGCCTGATCTCCGCGACCAATCCGCAGCAGTCGGGTCTGGGCGTCGAGGTCTCGAGCATCGACACCGTGCAGCAGCAGGGCACGCTGCAGACCACCGGCATCGAAACCGACCTGGCGATCGAGGGGGACGGTTTTTTTATCGTCAGCGATGGCAATGAACGCCTCTTCACCCGCGACGGGACTTTTTCTTTTGACACCAATGGCAAACTCTACGATCCGGGCACCGGCTTCGCCGTCCAGGGCAACCTGGCCAACGCCGATGGGACCTTTCGCTCAGAGTCGGAAGATCTGATCATTCCCCTGGACCGCGAGTCGGAGGCCACGGCGACGACGATGCTCCGCATTTCGGGCAATCTCGACGCCAGCGGCAGCGGCGCCGGCGCCCCGGTGTGGACGGGCAATACGCTTTTTGGCCAGCCGGCGCGGATAGTCAGCAATCCCAACCCGGGTTTCCCGCTCGATCTGACCGCCTTCGACAACGCCGGGCTCAAGGTCTCGATCGAGCAGGATGGCAAACTCACCGAAAGCACCCTCAACATACCCACCAAGGTCTACGCCGACCGGGTGGAGTTGGTCGGCGAACTCAATTCGCAGATCAGCGTCAATGGCACGCTCAAAAACAATGTCCTGTTTAAGACCAATGCCCTGGGCGAATTGGTGTTGCGCACCATCGATGGCGGTGAGCAGATCTCGATCAAGGTCGACAATGCCGACCCGGCGGTAAATATCGCCACCGAGCTCGGCTTTGCCGCCGACGCCCAGCAAATCGGGACCAGGGCGGCCAACACCGATCTGCTCAACGACCTCGCCAATGTCGGCAACGATCTGACCGATGGCGATATCATCCGTTTTACCGGCGTCAAGCCCAATGGCGAGCGCTTCGATGGTCGTTTTACCTTCCAGACCGATTCCAGCGACACGGTCCAGGGTTTGTTTAGCGTGGTGGAAAACTCCTATGGCGGGGTTCAGGCCGGGCTGGATCCGGACACCGGGCAGATGATCCTCACCGATGCGGTCTCCGGCGACCGCGTGGTGGGCTTCGATATCAATTTCTCTCTCCTCGACACCGGGCTCGGCTCGGGCATTTTCGGCAATGAACCACCCTTTGAGTTTAGCACCAACACCCAGATCTTCGACGAGAAGGGCAATGTCCACTCGCTGACGATGGCCTTTACCAAGAGCGTGGTCGACAACGAGTGGACCTGGGTCTCCACCATCGATGGTCTGACGCCGGATTCGGGCAATAATGGCAGCATCGTCTTCAACGAGGATGGCACGTTGCGCACCTTTGAATCTTCGGACAAGGCCCCCATTACCTTTACTCCGGGGGAAGGGACGCCGCAGTTGACGGTTGAAATCGGTGCCGCCAGCACCGAGCGCCTGGGCGGATTGACCCAGTTTGTGGCCTCGTCCTCGGTGTCGGTGCGCGAGCAGGACGGTCGCTCCGCCGGCTCGCTGGTTTCGGTCAGCGTTGAGTCCAATGGCAATATCATCGGGCTATTCTCCAATGGGACCTCGGAGAATCTGGGCCGGGTGGGATTGGCTTCTTTTGGCAATGTCGACGGGTTGAAGCGGCAGGGTGCCAATATGTTTACCCAGACCGAATCCTCGGGCCAGGCATTGATTGGCGCGGCCGAGACCACGGTGCAGGGCAGTATTCGCTCGGGAACCATCGAGATGTCCAATGTCGACCTGGCGCAGGAGTTTACCAATATGATCGTCACTCAGCGGGGTTTCCAGGCCAATGCGCGCACCATCACCACTTCGGACGAGTTGCTCACTGAAGTAGTGAATTTAAAGAGGTAAAGCTTTATATTAGTGGTATAGTGGGTTAGCTACCCCGCTGGCCCGGACTCGAGAGGGATTATGATTAAGCTGACACGCCTTAATCAGAAGGAACTGATGGTAAACGCGGAGATGATCGAATTCGTCGAGGCAATACCCGACACGATCGTCACCCTGGCTTCGGGCAAGAAGCTCATGGTAGCTGAGTCGGTCGACGCAGTCGTAGAGCGCATTATCGACTACAAGCGCAACTGCAGCCAGGTATTAGTCAGCGGCTAAAGGCCAGATAGGAAGCAAGTTATGGACATAGCGACAATTGTCGGCGTAGTCGCCGCGGTGACGCTGATTCTCCTGGCGATGGGCGACCCGATGATGTTTCTCGACATTCCCTCGGTACTCATCGTCATCGGCGGCACCATCGCCGCAACGCTGATAGCCAACCCGCTGCCCGAGGTGATCGGCATCATCGGGATCTACATGAACGCGATCAAGACCAACGTGCCGGCGCCGGCCGAATTGATCGAGAAGATCGTCGGCTTCGCCGAGACGGCGCGCCGCGAGGGCATTCTCGCCCTGGAGTCGGCGGTCGAGGAAGCCGACGACGCGTTCCTCGGCGCGGGCGTGAAGCTGGCGGTCGACGGGACCGAACCGGACCTGATCATGGACATCCTCGAAACCGAGTTGCGCTTTATCGAGGAGCGCCACAAGCTGGGTCAAGAAATTATCTCGCGGATGGCGGATACCGCGCCGGCTTTTGGCATGATCGGCACGCTGGTCGGTCTGGTGATCATGCTCAAGAATATGGACGATCCGGCCGCCATCGGCCCGGGTATGGCGCTGGCGCTGTTGACGACGATGTACGGCGCGATTATCGCGAATATCTTTTGCGCGCCGATTGCCGCCAAACTCAAAACCTACTCGGCGAAAGAGGTCCTGACCAAGCAGATGATCATCGAGGGCATTATGGCTATTCAGTCGGGCGACAATCCCCGCATCGTTGAGACAAAGCTCTCGGTGTTTCTAGCGCCTTCGATGCGGCCCGAGCCCGAAGAGGGCGACGGGGAATAAGGGCGATTTGAGGCATGGCCAAGGAGAAAAAATGCGAAGACTGCCCGGCGCTGCCCGGCTGGATCACGACCTTCAGCGACCTGATGTCGTTGTTGCTGACCTTCTTCGTGCTGCTATTGTCCTTTTCGACGACCAAGCAGGCCGACTTCGAGAAGGCGGTTGGTTCGCTGCACGGGGCCTTGGGGGTGTTGGCCGGCGAGCCGATACTCACCTCGCCGGTCAAGCTGAATATCCCCATTATCCGCGGCGATATCACCGAGGCGCGGCCGACGCTGAAGGATGCCAAAGCCGAGATCGAGAAGGAAGTGGAGGCCGAGGGGCAGCAGGAGAATGTGGAAATCATACAATCCGAGGAAGGCATTACCATCCGCATCAAGGACAACGCCGTCTACGCCAGCGGCGCAGCGGATATCAAACAGGAGTTCTTGCCGCTGTTGAACAAGATCGGCGGGGTGTTGGCGCGCTTGCCGAATCCGGTCGAGATCGAGGGGCACACCGACAATATGCCGATCGAGAACGACGAGTTCCCCAACAACCACTGGCTGTCGAGCAGCCGGGCTTTGGGGGTGCTCGACGTGTTCCGCAACGAGGTGGGCATCGCCCCCGAGCGCTTGGCGGCCATCGGCTTCGGCGAGTTCAAGCCGCTGGTACCCAACGATTCGGATGAAGGCCGGGCGGCGAACCGCCGGGTCGAGATCAAGATCCGCCACCTGCAGGACAGCGAAGGCTCCTCGGAGGAGATGATCAAGCAGTTGATCGAGGAGGCCGAACTGGGCGTGGCGGAGAAAGCAGCACCGGCAGAGTAGGACAAGCGCAGCAGATTAGCGAAAGGTAGGGAGCAATGGCAGACGAAGGCGAAGAAGAAGAAGGTGGCGGCGGGGGAGGAGACGGCGGCAGCGGACTAAAGAAATACGGCCCCCTGGCGGCGATTGTGCTTGTGGCCCAGGTGGTGTTGGCCTGGGTCGTTATCTCATTAGTGTTGAAAGACAATGTGCCGGAAGAGGATTCGCAAGATCTCATCGACGAACAGCACGTCGAATTGCGCAGCGGACAGGAGGAAGAGAAGTTCCGCTTGCCTTTCTACTACTCGCCTGAGCTATTTGGGAACATCACGGCCAATCCGGCCGGCACCAACTCCGAGCGCTTCGTGGTGATCACGGTGCAGTTGGGTCTGGAAGCCTACAATCGCGACGAGAGTCCGCCCGACGACGATATTACCGGAGGACTGGCGGAAAATACCACTGCCCTGGAAAAGATCGGCCTCTACGACCGGCGCATCGTGTCGGTAATCAACAGAATTATCCGCCTCAAAACCGTGGACGAACTCGAAGGGGAGTTTATCCACGAAATTCAGGACGAAATCCGCGAGAAACTCAACAAGGATATCTTCGAGCGATTATTCAGGGTAGACGACGAAAATAAAATCGAAGTCATCGTCGCGGAAGTCGACATCTCGAATCTCATTATCCAGTAGGCGCAAAAGGAGCGGCTGATGGCCGACATACTCTCCCAGGAAGAAATCGATGGCCTGC
>JAYYUU010000053.1:0-13288 GCA_036343835.1 Candidatus Latescibacterota bacterium
GCCAAGACACCCCGGCCCCTACTCCCCCTTCGCCTTCGCCGCCGCCTTCGCCGCCGCCGCCTTCGCCCTGCGCTCGGCCCGCTCCGCCGCCCTGCGCGCAAAGACCTCCTTGTCGCTCGGCAGTTTCCGCTCGGGCATCTCCGGATATTCAAATGGCAACTCCCAGCGCAGTGTGCGCTGCGGCTCGCTACCCAGGCCTTCAATGTGCAGTTCGAGATACTCGTCGTCGGGCTCGATGATCGGCGTCTTCTTGTCGGCTTTGCGATTGGGGAAGAACACGCGGTAGTAGGTCTTGCCGTCGAGCACCTCGCCCTCGGGCCGGTCGCTCTCGTAGGGGTAGGCATTAAACGTGCCGCTGGGCTCGAAGCGCTCGCCGCGCTGGTTGACCAGGAAGGTGCGGCTGCCGATATCGGCAATCTCGGGTTTGAGCAGCGATTCTTCGTTGGACAGGAAGATGGTAAAGACCAGGCGGCTGTAGAGCGTCAGACCCCAGCGGTCGTCGTAGATATTGCGCAGGATCTGGAATTTGCGGTCGTAGATCACGTCGACCACTCGGCGCACATATTCGCCGCGCCAGGTGTCGAAGGCCTGTTTCTGTATGGGATTGCGCGCGTTGAAGGAGGGGTTTACGTAGATCAGATACTGGAGGTAGAGGCTATTGATATCAGTGCCGTCTGCGGCCGGATAGGTCCCGTCGACATAGGAGTAGATCACCCGCTTGATGCGGTATTCGAGTTGCTCCTGGCCCAGGTCCTCGTGCTCGGCGCGGGCATAGGCGTGGGCGATCTCGTAGGCGAAGGTGCGCAAGGTCGCCTGCACCAAAACGCCGCCACGACCTCGGTGGCTGCTATTGACCGTCCGCCAGACCTCCCGCTCGACGCCCGCATAGGGGCCCTCGGAAAGCCCCGAGCTGCAGCCGGTGGCCACCAGACCGATCCAGAGGAGGAATAGCGCCCTAGGCATAAGTTGCCTCCGCGTTGAGGAGGAGAACGAAAGCTGTCGCGTTGGACAGCTCTCCGGTGTCCCGCTATTCTTTGACGACCCAGAGCTTGACCGTGGCCTGCACCTCCGGGTGGAGGTGCACCTCGATATTATAGACGCCCAGATCGCGGATCGCGTCTTGGAGGTGGATGGCGCGGCGATCGATATCGTAGCCCTTTTCCTCGAGCAACTCGGCGACATTCTGCACGGTGACCGAACCGAAGAGGCGATCCTCCTCGCCGACCTTGACCTGCGCGGTAAGCGAGTCGGTTTCCAGCTTTTTGGCCAGGGCCTCGGCGGCGCGGCGGTTGCGGTCGGCGACCGCCGCGTGCTGTTTGCGCCGGGACTCGAACTGGGCCACGCTGGCGTCGGTGGCGACCAGCGCCTCGTTGCGGGGAATCAGGAAATTGCGGCCAAATCCGTCTTTTACCTGTACGACCTCGCCGGCCGAACCCAAGCTTTCGACGTCTTTTAACAGAATTACTTTCACGACTTGTCCTCCACTCGATTAGAAAACTTCAATGTCGTTTTTCGGCTTACGCTTCTTCTTCTGTCGACGCCGGTCGCAACCGACGCCAATCGAACCAGGTGTCCAAAAGCCCCAACCCGACCAGCATCATAAAGGCCAGACCCACCACCAGGCAGAGCCCGAGGTAAAAGGAGAGCTCGACCAAAAGAGGCACCCCCTGGCGCTGGGCGAAAAAGCGCAACACCGCCAACCCCTGGGCCCCGTAGAGGATCCCCATCAACACCAGCAGATTGAGGGCCAGATCGGCCAACAATCCGTCGCTCAAAAGACCTAAACCCAAGGCCCCGATCAAGACCCAGATCAGCTCGTCCCAAGGCCGCCACAAAGGCAGCGGCAAAGGATCGGGCAACACCAGCTCCAGCCGAGGGGCCAGCACCTGACTCACCCGATAGGCCAGGACAACGGTCAAAAGCAGGATCGCCAACTCAATCGCCGGCTGTACCCGCAGGACCGCGTCGACCATCGCGAGCAATGCTTGACCGCCCCCTTCGACGCTCATCCCCAGCGCCTGAATTTGCTCCAAGATGGCGGCGGACCGCTCTGCGCGCTGAGACCCATCGCTGGCCTGCAACAGTTGCCACAAGCTCAGACCCGCCGCCGGCGTCGCGGCCATGGCCACGACGCGACCATAGGTCTGCTGGCGCTCCATCTGCAGGACGGCGATCAACCCCATGAGCGGAGCCAGCCCCAGCGCCGGCCCCAGCAGTATTGCGGCGGCCAGGCAGAGCAAGCCGACCAAGGGCAGGGCGCCGCGCGAGCCATAGCGCAAACCGGCCAATAGCGAAAAGGCCGTCAGCACTATGCCCCCCAGGATCAGCATGCGCCGCTTAGGAGTCGTCGGACTCCTCGGCGACGGCCTCCTGGACTACCTCTGCCGCCGAATCACTACTACTATCGGGGACCGCGCTCCGGGGGCTGCGGTCGTCGCGATCTCTGGAACCGCGATCATCCCGGTCTCTGGAACCGCGATCATCCCGGTCTCTGGAACCGCGATCATCGCGATCGCGGCGGGGACCACCGCGATCTCTGGGGCCGCGGGTGGGCCGGGCAAAGGCCTCTTCGAGAAAGTTGTCGGGGACCGGTTGGGGCACGTGGATAAACTCGCCCTTGACGGCGGTGACCAGATAGCGCAGCACGCTTTCATCGAGCTTGAGCGTCTGCTCCATCGCATCGATCACCGTCGCCGCGGCGGAAAACTGGAAGATCACATAGTAGCCCTGACGTCGGTTTTTTAAACTGGCCGAAGTATAGGCCAGACGCCGCAGACCCCAGTTGTCGATCTGGGTGATCTCGCTGCCGTTTTCTTTGAGATAGGCCTCGTATTTCTCGACGACTTGCTCATATTGCCCCTCGCCGACCTGGGGATCCAGGATACATACGAGTTCGTAATTGTTCATTGCGTTGCGCTTTCTTGGTTATAGCCTGAGGATCTTGGGCGGGTCTGAAAAGTCGCTCTGCGCCCAAAGAGTGGCTGAGTCCGTTGTGGGCAAGGCGACCGAGGTCAACGCAGATCCACGACGCATCAGCCGCTCGACGGCCAGATTGGACTTTTTAGACACGCCCTTGTGCCTCAAACGAAAAGCGGTGCCAGGACGAGAGAGATCACCGACATCAGCTTGATGAGTATATTCAGAGACGGCCCCGAAGTATCCTTGAAGGGATCGCCGACGGTATCGCCGACGACGGCGGCTTTATGGGGGTCGGAACCCTTGCCCCCCAGATTGCCCTCTTCGATCCACTTTTTGGCATTGTCCCAGGCCCCGCCGCTATTGGCCATCATCAGCGCCAGCAGCACACCGCTGACCGTCGCCCCGGCGAGCATCCCGCCTAAGGCCACCGGACCGAGACCGAAACCGACGACGACCGGAGCCAGGACGGCCAAAAGGCCCGGGAGAATCATCTCGCGCAGGGCCGCTGATGTGCTGATCTCCACACAGCGCCGAGTGTCGGGTTTGGCCTTGCCCTCCATCAGCCCCTCGATCTCGCGGAACTGACGGCGGACCTCCTCGACCATCTTGAAAGCGGCCTTGCCGACCGAGGTCATGGTAATGGCGGCGGCCAGATAGGGAATCATCGCGCCGATAAAGAGCCCGATGACGACGATTGGCGTGGTCACGTCGATGACGATCGGCGCGCCGGTCTTGGCTTCGATGGCGGAAGTATAGGCCGAAAAGAGCGCCAGCGCCGTCAGCGCCGCCGAGCCGATGGCGAAGCCCTTGCCCATGGCGGCAGTGGTATTGCCGAGCGAGTCGAGGCTATCGGTGATCTTGCGCGTGTCTTCGCCCAGGCCCGCCATCTCGGTAATGCCGCCGGCATTGTCGGCGATGGGCCCGTAGGCGTCGACCGACATGGTAATGCCCACCGTGGCCAGCATGCCGACGGCGGCGATGCCAATGCCGTAGAGCCCGGAGAAATGGAAGGCCAGGCCGATGGCGGAGACGATCCCCAAAACCGGCAGGGCGACGCTCTCCATGCCGACGGCCAGGCCGGAAATGATATTGGTCGCCGAACCGGTCTTGGAGGCTTCGGCGATATTGCGAACGGGTTTGCCGCCGGTGTAGTATTCGGTCAAGAGGCCAATCGCGATCCCAGCCAGACAGCCCGCGCACAGCGCCCAGACCGGCTGATTGGACAGCCCGATCGTGCCGGCGGCCCACCAGGCGCCGCCCAACATCAAGGCGGCGGCGACAAAGGTCGAATAGCGCAGCGCGGCGCCCGGGTCGGCGTTGTGTAAAATTCGCACCGTCAACACCCCAAAGAGCGAGGCCACCAGACCGAGGGTGATGACGATCAGCGGGAAGCTCATCGCCGCGAGCTTGGCGCTCGTCGGATCGGAGATGCCGGGAGCGAATTTGTCGAGCATTGAGGCGGAGGCGGTGGCGGCGATGGCGATGGTGGCGATGACCGAGCCGACATAGGACTCGAAGATATCGGCACCCATGCCGGCGACATCGCCGACATTGTCGCCGACATTGTCGGCGATGACGGCGGGGTTGCGCGGGTCGTCTTCGGGAATGCCGGCTTCGACCTTGCCGACCAGGTCGGCGCCGACATCGGCGGACTTGGTGAAGATGCCGCCACCAACGCGGGCGAAGAGGGCGATCGAAGAGGCCCCCATGGCGAAGCCATTGATGGTGGAAGCCTTGCTAAAATCGCTCCAGATATCGAAGGCAATAGCCAGTGCCCCAACGCCAAAAAGGCCCAGGCCCGCCACGGCCAGACCCATAACCGCACCGCCCGAAAAGGCCATGCTCAACGCCGGCCCCTGGCCGTGCTGATTGGCCGCCTGGGCGGTGCGCACATTGGCGTGGGTGGCGGCGCTCATACCGGTAAAGCCGGCCAAAATCGAACACACGGCACCCGCCAGAAAGGCATAGGCCGTGTTGGCGCCGACAAAGGCAAAAAGTAGAATGAAGACGATGGCGATAAAGCCGGCGAGAATGGTGTACTCGCGTTTGAGAAAGGCCATCGCCCCATCGTGGATGGCTTCGGCGATTTCCACCATCTGTTCGTTGCCAGCGGGGGCCTTCTTAACATAGAAGTAGAGCAACAGCGAGCAGAACAGCCCGCCCAACCCCACAAATGGTGCTGCGGTAGTCCACGTTTCCATTATAGATTCATTACCCTCCCCCGGGTACTTTAGGATCCGTTGAAACGATTCATCGCCGCCTCGATGCCTGCGGCGTAATAGGTTTCGAGCGCCGTGCCGCAGCGCTCGACTAATTCGTCTACCTCATCTTCCGGGGAAAACGAGTCCAGTACATAGTCGATGATCTCCTCGCCTGCGGGTGGAGAGCCGATCCCCACGCGCAATCGCGGCACGGCCTGGTTATTGAGCTCTTCGAGCACCGAGGCCAGACCGTTGTGCCCGCCGTCGGAACCGCCGCGGCGAAAGCGCAATCGACCAAAATCGAGGAGAACGTCGTCGAAGATGACCAATAGGTCTTCGGGGCGCGTCTCCCACCGGGCGCAAAGGGTGGCCGCAGTCCGGCCACTGCGATTCATAAAGGTCTGGGGCTTGGCCAGCAACACCTCCCGGCCACCCAGTTCGACTGCGGCGATCTCGGCGACGACATCCTCCTGGCGCTGCCAACTGCTGCCGCGGCGAATTACCAGCTGATCTACCGCCATAAAGCCGATATTGTGCCGCGTCGGTGCGTAGCGCGCACCGGGGTTGCCCAACCCCAGAGCGATCTGCAAGACTACTCGCCGCCACCCTCGCCGCGCTCGGCTGCACCTTCTTCGCCCTCGGCTGCACCTTCTTCGCCCTCGGCTGCACCTGCTTCGCCCTCGAGCTCCTCGCCCTCTTCGTCCTCTTCGTCCTCGGCAATCAGGCGCGGGGCCAGAATATTGACGATCGTCCGGGCCGGGTCGGTGGTGATGCGCGGCTCCTGGTCGATGATATCGCTTATGTGCAGGCTATCGCCGATGACCAGCGCGGAGATGTCGATGACGACCGAAGAGGGCATTTCGGAGACAATGCACTCCATCTCGAGCGTGGTGAGCGTCTGCTGCATCGCACCGCCCTCGGTGCGCACGCCCTCGGGCAGGCCTTCGGCCACCAGCGGCACATTGGCGCGCAGCGTCTCGCTCGGATCGATGCGCAAAAGATCTAGGTGCAACACATTGCCGTTGACCTTGTGATACTGAATATCGCGGATTAGGGCCTGCTCGGTCTCTTTCTCGGATTCCTCGTGCTCGACGAGGATAATCGCGTTCTGCCCGCCCTTGATCAGAATGCGCTCAAGGGTATGGGCATCGGTCTTGAACGATTCAGATTCCTGCTTGTGGCCGTAGATGACCCCGGGCAATTGGCCTCGCAGGCGGCGCAACTGGCCCACCGGCCCCTTGCCCTGCTCCTCGCGGGATTGGATCTTGAGCGAAACCTGCTCGCGCGGGCGGATCTGCAGTGGAACTTGCGGCATCGAAAACATCTCCTCGTAAAACTGATAATTTATGGCAGCCCGGCGAGGATTCGAACCTCGATAAACGGAACCAAAATCCGTTGTCCTGCCAATTGAACGACCGGGCTACTCAGATCTCGATTACTTGCTGAGCTGGCCGACACAAAAAAGACCGGTAACCTTGCCCTTGCAGCGCTCGTTGCGCCTGAGAGGCGGTCGTCCGGTCGTCGAAGATACCGTAGACGGTGGAGCCACTGCCCGACATCGACGTGGCGCGAGCACCGGCCCGGTCCAGTTGAGAACGAAGTTCTGCGACGATGGGATAGGCGCGTTCTACCACGGGCGAGAAGTCGTTCTCCAGCACTTCAAAAAGCCTGTTGTGGTCAACGCACCCGCCGCTCAGGGAAGCAGTAAAGCTACGATAGGGCGTATTTTCTGTCAAGACGGGTCCGAGCTGGCCATAGGCCCACGCCGTTCCGATCTCGACCTCGGGATAAACCAGGTTATAAAAGACCGCGCCCGCCCAACCCTGTGGGTCGAGCCTTTCGCCCCGACCCCGCATCAGCGCAGTGCCCCCTTCTACTAGAAAGGGAATATCCGACCCCAGCGCGGCGGCGATCTGGCACAGCTCCGCATTGGAAAAGGGCGCTCCATAGAGGCGATTGAGCGCTCTGAGCACGGCCGCAGCATCGGCGCTGCCCCCGCCCAAGCCCGCGCCCATAGGTATGTTCTTTTCCAGATGGATACGGAAATATTGGACCGGGCGGTCGAGCCGGGTGCGGAAGGCGTCTACGGCGCGGCACACCAGATTGTCCGGCCCGGTCGATAACTGATCAATCGTGCAGGTCAACTGGTCAGAAGACGCGGATTCGATGTGCAGCGTGTCGGCCAGGTCCATACATTGGGCCAGGCTGAGGATCTCGTGATAGCCATCGGGACGGCGACCCAGGATCTTGAGTCCTAGGTTTATTTTGGCATGTGCTTTCTCTATGAGCGGGCTGTCTGGCATTCTTGACCTTATTTTGTTTATGTCCTACTATAATTGATGAAAAGTGACATAATGGCATATCTAAGAGCCGATAGATACCTCAACCTTCTCCTCCTTCTCGTCCTTTGCTGCCCCGCTCTTAGTGCGGCGCAAACGGATGCAGAAGAGGACGACTTCAAGCTGGCCCGCAATCTCTTCCGGGACGCGGGCGACTACGCCACCGCCTCAGCGCTCTTCGCCGAATTTATCCGCAACTATCCCGACAGCCCACAATTGGCCGAAGCCCGTCTAATGCTGGCGCAGGCCTATCGCCAGAACGGTCGTTGCGACCTGGCGGTGTCGGCCTATGAAACATTTTATCTGGAGCACGCCGATCATCTGAGCACGGCCGACGCGCGGCGCGAACGGGCGGCGTGTCTGTCGGAACAAGGTCAGTTTCTGCCGGCGGCCCGGGCCTACGAGGAGGTGCAGCGCCGATTCAGCGCCAGCGAGTTTGCCGCCCGCGCCCTGCTCGACGCAGCGGCCAATTATACCCAGGGCCAGGACTTGCAGCAAGCCATCGCCGTCTATGGGCGTCTGTTGTCCGACTATCCCACTGCGCCCCAGGTCCATCCGGCCCGCTATCGGCTGGCCCGATTGCGCTTTGCCGCCGGTCGGGCCGAAGAAGCCCAACAATTACTCGGCCAGATCATCGCCACCGAGCCGGCCCCCCCCGAGGCGCCCAGCGCCTTGCTGTTCGGGGGCCGCATCGATCTCTTTCTGGGCCATCGCGAAGCCGCCGAAGTGCGGTTTAAATCGCTGGAGCGGCGCTTTGCCTCTGCCGCGCAGACCGACAGCGCCCATCTCGATCGCGCCGACTACCTCTACGGGTTGCGCCTCTTTAGCCAGGCGGGCGACGCCTATCAGCAAGCCTACGACAAAATGGGCGACACCGCCCTCAAAGAAAGCGCTCTATTGGGTCTGGCCGACGCCCGACGCCAGAGCCGGGAAACGCGCGAAGCCCTCACCCACTACGAAAAGCTAATCGCCGGACTCCAACTCGGCCATCCCGCCTATCTCAAAGCGCGGTTGGGCCAGGCCATCGCCCTGGGCCAGGCCGGGCAATTCGCCCTGGCGGTGGGCATGTTCCAGGGGCTGATTCAGATCGGCGACGCGCCCGAGGCCAAGGACGCCCTGCGCGAGCTGGGCGCCCTCTACAAGCGGCGCGGCGATCACAGCCGCTCGATCACCTGGTATCGCCGCTATCTGCAGGAAACCGACACGGCCTCCGACGCCGTGCGCTTCGACCTGGCCGAACTCTATGCTTCAACTGGCTACTACGAGGAGGCCATCGCCCTCTGCCGCCAGTTGGCTGCGGGCCAGGGCGCGGTCGCCGCCGTGGCGCAATTTGGTCTGGCCCAGGTCTTTGAGCAGAGCGCACAACCCCGAGCTGCGCTGCGCGAATACGTGGCCTATCTCGAGCTCTTTCCCGCCGGTCACCAGAGCGAGACCGTCCGCGAGCGCATCGAATATCTGCGCGAATTCACCATCATGGATCTGGCCGGGCTCAATCGCGCGCTGCAAAAGGCCTGGATCGACGAGTTGAGCGGCACGCCACGCCAGCTGGCGCAATTGGACGTGGCCAGGGTGCTCTTCGCACACCACGACTTCGCCGCCGCCGCCAAGTCCTTTGAACATTACGCCGCCGCCTACCCCGGCGACCACTACAGCGGCGAGGCCCAGTATTTTCTGGCCGAGAGCCTGCTCAAGCTCGCCCGCCAGCGCCAGCTCGAGACGCAGCCAGACCTCGCCGACTCGCTGCGGACGCTGGCCCTGCAGGAATATCGCATTCTCGCCAGTGCCGCCGCCAGCGACTGGGGCCAACGCGCACGGATCCGCCTTATTGAGACCGAGGCCGAGAGCGGCCCCGACTCGCTGCGATGGTCCACGCTGGAAACGGGTTTTGCCGCCTTTGTCGCCGAATTCGCTAAGGGCGAGAGCGCCCAGCTGGACCAGGCCCTCTTGCAACTGGGCAACGCCCGTCTTCTACTCGGAGCAGATGACGCGACCCGAATAGACGAGGCCGCCGAAGCCTACGACCGGCTGCGCCGACTTTTCCCCGACAGTCCACTGGTGCCCCGCGCCCTGCTCGGGACCGGGCTCTGCCACGGACAAAAGGGTCAGCACCAGGCGGCGGCCGACTCGCTCGAACGAGTCTTGCGCGACTATCCCGACAGCCCGCTGACGGCGCGGGTGCTCTTTGAACTGGGCCATATTCGCCTGGCGCAAAAAAGGCCGCAGGAGGCCATCGCCCGGCTGCAGGAGTTGCGCTGGGGCTACCCGGCCTTCCCCGAGCGCCGCGCCGCGCAAAAACTACTCGGCGACACCTATTTCCAGCTCGGCGAATACGCCGACGCCATCGAGCACTATCGACCGCTGGTCACCGGCGCGACAACCACCGACGACCGGGGGCCGATCCTCCGCCGGATCGCCCAGGCCTATCACCGCCTCAACCGCTACGACGAAGCGCTGGAGACCTATCGGCAGGTGCTCGCCGACGAGCCGGACGCGGCGGGTTTGGACAGCATTTACTTCGCCCAGGCCGTGTTGCAGTTGCAGTTGGGTCAGGAGAACGAGGCCTTTCGGCTTTTTCAGCAGGTGGGCAAGGACTTCGCCGCCGGCGCCCTGGGTCGCGAAGCGTCGACCCGGGCCGGCCACATCGCCTTTGCGCGGGAGCGCTATAAACAGGCCCACCAGATCTACCAGCCCCTGCTGGAGCAAAACGAAGATCCGCTGGTCCACGGGCAGGCCATCCTCGCTCTGTTTCGACTCGAGCGTCTGGAAGCAGGGCGCAAGGCGGCCAAGCGCTTTGCCAAGCGCTTCAAAGAGGCCGCGGAGTGGGGCCAGCGCTTCCGGCTCGAAGAGGGGCAGTACTATCTGCAGGTGGGCAACTACAAAAAGGCGCTCACGGCCTTTCGGGAAGTAGAGGAAGGCGAGTGGGCCGATGACGCCGCCTATCAGATGGCGACCGCATTGTGGCAGCAAAATAAGGCGACACCAAGCGAGGAGGGGGCGGCGCGCGCGCTGGAAGCGGTGGCGCGCTTCGTGCAGGAGCACCCGGCGAGCCCGCATGCGGCCAACGCCTATTTGCGCCTGGGCGACTATCAGTATTCGCTGCACAACTATCTGCAGGCCGCCGGAGCCTACAAACGCGTCCTCGACGCGCCGCAGGTCGATCGCGATCTGGCCCAGGACGCGATGTGGAAGCTCCTCAAGAGCTATCAGGGTGCCCACGAATACGAGGCCGCCCACCAGGTGGTCAACCGGCTTTTGCGCCAATATCCCGAACACCCCAGAATTGTCGACGCTCAGCTCGAACAGGGTATTATTCTCAAGGAAAAGGGCCAGTACGCCCGGGCTATCGAACAATTCACCGAATTGCTCTCGCAACAATTACTCGAGGGCAATAGCGCTTCCGAAGCCCGGTTTTACGTCGGCGAATCCTATCAAAATATGGGCGAGTATCGGAAGGCGATTGAAGCCTATTACAAGGTCAGCTATCACGGCGCTGAAGGATTCAGCCAATGGATCACTTCGGCGGATTTCCAGCGGGCTCGCTGTCACGAGTCATTGGGCGAACACACCACGGCCATCACCGTCTACGAGCGCATCGTGCGCCGCGAAGGGGGTCAGAGCCCCCAGGGGGAGATGGCCCGAGAACAGATCGATACCTTGCGCCGCAGGTTGGGCAATCTCAACTAAAGCGGCAGGGAGCAATCCGATGAACCACATCGATTTTCTGCGCAATGTGTCCCTATTCGAAAGCCTTGACCAGCAAGAGCTAGAAGCCCTCTCGGACCTGGCCTTTACCCGCACCTTCAGCAAGGACAATGTCATCATCCTCGCCGAGGAAGAGGGCGACACGCTCTTTATTATCAAGAAGGGTCAGGTGAAGGTCAGCATCGTCAGCGAAGAGGGGCGCGAGGTTATTCTCTCGCTCTTGGGCGAGAGTTCAGTCTTTGGCGAGCTGTCGCTTTTGGATGGCAAGCCGCGTTCGGCCAATGTGGTGGCCACTGAGGAGACCGATCTCTTGATGCTGCGCCGCGCCGATTTCGTCCAGCTGATCTACAAGACGCCACAAATCGCCACCGCGCTCTTGGCCGAGCTGGCCACCCGGCTGCGCAAAACCGACCGCCAGATCGAAGGCCTGGCCCTGCTCGACGTGACCAGCAGGATCTCCGAGACCCTCCTGCAACTGGCCACCGAACAGGGGACCGAGACCGTCGACGGCGTCGTCATTGAGAGCCGACCCACCCACCAGGAACTGGCCAATATGTCGGGGACCACCCGCGAGACGGTCTCGCGGGTCCTCAAGCGTCTCGAGGAGCAGGGCTATATCAGCTGCAGCGGGCGCAAGATCGCGATTCTGCGCGAGGAACACTGGAAAACCTGACCGACCTATGGCGCCCCGAATTCGCATACTGCTCCTGACCCGGCAGCCGTCATTGGCCGCGGAGTTCAAAACCGCTGCCAGCGACGCCCGCTTGCAAGTGGTCGACTCGCCCGACGCAAGCACCCTCGACCCCCTGCTGCGCCGAGGCGTCGATCTGATCGCCTTTGATCTGGACCTCCCGGCCGAGACGCTAACTGAGGGCATCACCGCCCTCGACGAATATTGCGACATACCCGTGCTGGGTTTGGGCGAGGGAGACGAACACTGGCACCGGCTTTTGCGGGGCTCGCCCCTCGAAGGCCATATCGACCGCCCCTTCGAACCCGAAACCCTGCGTCGACAGCTGGACCAGCTTTTGGCGCGGGGGCGCTTTTGGCGCGGATCTGAGCTGGTGGGCCAGTCGCCGACGATGCGCCAGCTGCGCGAACGCATTTTACTGGTGGCGCCCACGCCGGTCTCCTCCATTCTGCTGACGGGCGAAAGCGGTACCGGCAAGGATCTGGTCGCCGAGGCCCTGCACCGCTATAGCGCCCGCCGCGAAGACCCCTTCCGCCCGCTCAATTGCGGCGCAATCCCCGAGAATTTGCTCGAAAACGAACTCTTCGGGCACGAGAAGGGCGCCTTTACCGATGCCCGAGCTCAAACCCGGGGTATTTTCGAGCAAGCCAATGGCGGTACGGTTTTTCTCGACGAAATCGGCGAGATGTCGCTGGCGGCGCAGGTGCGCCTATTGCGCGTGCTCGAGCAGCGCGAGGTCACCCGCATCGGCGGCGAGGCGACCATCCCCGTGGATATCCGCGTCATTGCCGCGACCAATCGCGACTTGCAAGAGGCCGTCGGCGAGCGCGCGTTTCGCCTCGATCTCTACCACCGGCTCAAGGTCGTCGAACTCGCCATTCCTCCCCTGCGGCGCCGGGCCGAGGACATTCCCCTGCTAATCCAACGCTTCACCGGCGAATTGGCCCAGGGCGGCAAGACCCGGCTCGAAGGCTTTTCGCCGGCGGCGATGGACCTTTTGCAAAACTATGCCTGGCCCGGTAATGTTCGCGAGTTGCGCAACCTGGTCGAACACCTGATTTTTCTCGCTCCGCGCTCCCTCGTCGAACCCGAAGACCTCTTGCCCCATCTCGAAAGCCCACCCGCCCGCCACCTGCCGGTGCCGACCCACAAGACGCCGGACCAGTCCGAGCGCGAGTTGATCTATTTCGCCCTCCTCGATCTCAAGCGCGACGTCGCCGAGTTGAAAAACGCGGTCGAGCGCATATCGCAATCGCAGCCCGCCCATATCGTTGAGCGCGATGCAGCGATGATGCCACACCACCCCACACCACCCCCCCCCCCCCGCCAACCCATAGTGCCCGAAGCCCCCCAGGTCAAATACCCCCTCGAGGAACCCCCCCCAAACCCTCCCGAACACCACCCCCCCCACCCGGCCCCCGCCCACCAACCATTGC
>JAYYUU010000054.1:0-9785 GCA_036343835.1 Candidatus Latescibacterota bacterium
CCCCGGAAAACCAGGTAGATCTGGCCTTTACCTTTGCGGTGCGGGGCGAGATAATCGAGCCGGAGGTAGCGATGAACGACGCCGAGTAATGGCGGCCAACCCGGCGAAGAGATCAGTGGGTTGCGGGTAATAGGGAGGTAGTCAGAGAAAGGAGGTGGCGACGACAACGGAGAGGTAGTGCCTAAATCAGTAGATCTACTAATCAAGCACAAGGAGTAATCGATGAAACGCGCTTTATGCTTTTCCGTGGTCGCAGCCCTGGCTCTGACCACCGCGGCAAGTGCCCAGTTGATGGGCAATGGTGTCTTTTGGTTTTCCGGCGATGGCGGCGTGCCGATGTACACGCCTTCCGTCGACAACAATGTCGGCGACATGGAATCGAACGGCTACCATCTGTCCTGGGCGCCTTCGGACATCTGGGCTTGGGGTGATGCCTATGGCTATTCGCGCGATACGGATCTCGAGTCGCGCCGTATCCGCGTCTACGCCATCGACGTCGACAACAACCTCTACCTGGCCGACGGCGAAGATCCGGACGAGAATGGCACCGACGCCGACCTCACCACCAACTATTATTTCAGTTGGGACGAGGACAATCTCTATATCGCGGCCAACAATATCGACAACCACGTCGATCTGATCGAAAATCGCACTGACGGTGTCAACGATAACGCCTTCTGGCAGCGCGACACCTTCTGGATCACCATCGATCTGAGCGACGGTACGGGTGCGAACAACGGCAATAATATTGTCGAATTTCGCGCCATGCCGATGAACGCCGGCGACGCGGTGTCCTCAATGCAGATCGCCCATTACCAGGACGGAGAGGGCACGCAGGTCAACTACGGCGACGACCCCGATTACTATCTGGGTGCCCAGCTCTTTGGCGGTCCCAACGACACGGGCTACCAGTTCGAGACCAGCGTGCCCTGGGATCTGATCTTTCTCTTTGATCCCGACAATCGCGGCGTCGTCGGTCAGGGTTTCGCTTTCCGGCTTCGCTTTATCATCCCCGATCCCGACGGCGACGATCTCTACGGCCAGACCTATTTCGGCGGCGACCAGGGCAACCTGGGTGAAAACAACCGCTGGCCGCGTTTTATCCTCCAGGACGATCTCTCACCCACCGCCGTTGAGAGCAGCACCTGGGGTGACGTCAAGAAGTTGTATCAGTAAGCTTCTTCCGACGTAATGTAACAAACGGTTAGCCTGGGGGGCCGCTATGGTCCCCCAGGCTAACCGTTGTTTCCCTGGACTATCTGTGGCGATGCGCGATAGCTATTATGGCGTCCTGATTCGCAAACCCCGCTGGCTCCTGATCGGTCTGGCGCTATCGGCGGGATTGCATCTGATTTTCCTCGGTGGTTATTTGGCGCTGGGGGAACGGGTGGGCGAGGTCGTGCACCGCATAACTTTTGAACCGCCCCCGCCCCCCAGCATGTTTTACAAGGCCCCGCGCACGACCACGCGGGCGCTAGAATTTCGCAAACAGCCCGTGCCCCGCGACGCCTACCGCCGCCGTCAGACCAAAGTCGCCAAAACCCGAGTGCAAGAGGTCCAGGCCCTGGCGGCGCTGCGCACCGACGCCCTGCTCAACAAACTGGATGCCAGCAAAATCACCCCGCCTTCGCTCCGATCGCGGGCGCGGATGGGGCTGGGAGCCGGTGCGGGGGGGGAAGGGGATGAAGGGGTGGATGTGACGGTGGCCCTGCCCGAGTTGAGCAAGGTCGAAGTCAGGGGGGTCAAAGAGACCAGCGATCAGGTCGACATGACGCTGGATATGCTCAGCATCCGCGATATGGACACCGGCCAATACCAGGCGATGGTCGTCCAAGACCCCGACGACCGGCGCAAAATAAGCGGGTATATACACCTGGCCCAGGCCTTTACCCGCAGCCGGGTTATTCCCAATGTCGAAGCCGAAGCGTCGGGGGGGGCCGCGACGCTGACTTCCCAGCTCACCGAATATCAGAGTCTGGATTATCTGATCAAGGCCCTCGATGAGTACACGGGGATCCAAGCCAGCTACCTCGGTCCCATACCGCTCGACGACCCGCGTCTGCAACAGGTGCCCTGGTTTCTCCTGCCCAACTGGTTCAGGGAGGCGCATTCCTCGAGCGAGAAAGAGTTGGAGAATCTGGGGCACTACCTGGCGTCGGGCGGCTTCGCCATCGTCGCCGCGGGGGCTAACGAGAAGATGAAGGGCGTGCTCTTCGACAAATTCCGCCGGGCCTTGAAAGGGCAGGGGCTGAACGAAGGAGCCGATTGGCGCTTCACCTACCTCAAATCCGCCCACCCGCTCAACCACTCGTTCTTCGATTTCGACATGGCGGTGCGCGACAACCAGAAACTCCGGGCGCACGTGGGGGATATGGGGCTTTTGATCGGAGACCGGCTGGCGGTCTTTATCACCGGTGCCCGCCAGGTGGTGACCCAATCGGCCCAGGTGGGCACCGGCAATTTTCAGGTCGCCGCCGACGGCCGGCGCCACCTGCAGTTTACGGTCAACACCATCGTATTCGCCCTCACCCAGGAAGGCGGGGTCACCCAACAGTTGATGGCCAAGGTAAAATAGAATATCCGTTGAGCAGTACCGCAGATCCTCCCAATAGCAAAGTAACCTACCGCGCCCTAGGCGTGGGGGCCGTGCTGGCCGCGTTGCTGGGGGTGGGGGCGCCCTATGAGAATCTGATCGTTTCGGGATCGCCCCTGCACCTGGATTATAGCACGCCCGCCGCCGTCTTTCTGTTTTTCCTGTTCTTTGTCATCGTTAATCCGCTGCTGGGTTTAATGCGCCGACGCTGGCTCTTTTCCCGGGTGGAACTGGTCACCGTCTACATCATGGGGGCCGTGGCCTGTACGGTCCCCACCGTCGGTCTGGTCTGCGTCCTCATCCCGCACATTTCCGCCGGCACTTATTTCGCGACCCCTGAAAACGAGTGGGGGGCCCAGGTGCTGTCCTATGTGCCCTCCTGGTTGCGGGTTACAGACGGGGAGGCGATTAAGCATTTCTACGAGGGGCTGCCCCGAGGTCAGGCTCTTCCCTGGGAGGTCTGGGCAGAGCCACTATTGGCCTGGGCGGTATTGGTGCTGGCCTTTTTCGGGGCGATGACGGCGATGATGGTGATCGTCCGAAGGCAATGGGTCGAATACGAGCGGCTGACTTTCCCCCTGGTCCAGGTCCCCATCGCGATGCTCGGAGATGAAGAGGAGCAAGCGGGGCTGGTCAGCCAGTTTTGCCGAAATCCGGTGGTGTGGATCGGGGTCTTGGTGCCCCTGCTGCTCTATAGCCAACGGGCTTTGCACAACTATTTCCCGATCATTCCCGAGGGGATGCCGATCTCGGAGTCCTATTACTTTTGGAACAACAAATTCCGCCTGCGGCTATCGCTCAGTTATGCGGTGGTGGGCTTTGGCTATTTATTGAGCGTCAAGCTGGGTTTTAGTCTGTGGTTTTTGGGGCTCTTGACGATGTTCGAGCACGCGGCCCTGCACCACTTCGGCCTAGCGGGGACCGACCGGGTGGTGGGCTCCTCGCTGGGCTCGTCCAATCTGCTCTACCAGGGTTTCGGGGCGCTGGTGGTATTGACGGTCAGCTCGATGTGGGTGGGGCGGAGCCATCTGCTCGATATTTGCCGCGCCCTTTGGCGTCCCCCGCCCGAGCTAGACGATGAGCGGGAGATTCTATCCTACCGCCAGGCGGGCTGGCTCTTTTTATGCTGTGGGGCGACGATGGCGGTGTGGTGCGTGCTGTCGGGGATGAGCTGGTGGCTGGCGCCGGTCTTCCTCTTAGTGGTCTTTTTGCTGATGGTCGGCATAACCCGCATCGTTGCCGAAGGGGGGTTGGCGGTGACCAAGCCGACGGTCATGCCCAATGACGTCATGGTCGGAGCCTTTGGCTCTAGTGCCCTCGGACCGGGCAATCTCGGGGCTTTGGGCATGACCAATCCCTGGGCTGGGCAGATGCGCACGACGATGATGGCGGCGGTGATTCACGGTTTAAAATTGGCGGAAAGTTATACCATGACCCACCGCCGCCGACTTTTTTTCGGCATTATGGCCGCCGGCTTGATCGCCTTTATTGCCGCGGTGATTACCGTATTGCTTACCGGTTATCAATATGGGGCACTCAATTTGAGCGTCTGGTTTTTTGGCGTCGGGGCGGCGACGGCACCCTATGCCTTTATCGACTATCACCTATCCAATCTCGTTCAGGCAAGCGAGGAATTTTACGCGCTGTCGCTGGTTGGGGGCGCGGTGCAACTGGCGCTGACCCTGGCCAATGCGCGTTTTCTCTGGTGGCCGATCCATCCCATCGCCTTTCCGGTCAGCGCCTATTGGACCACCCACCATTTGATGCCCAGCATCTTTTTGGCCTGGGCGATCAAGAGCGTCGTCTTGCACTATGGGGGGGTGGTGTTATATCGCAAGACCCGTCCCTTCTTTCTTGGCTTGATTTTGGGGCATTATGCGGCGGGAGGGCTGTGGATTCTCATCGATGGTTTTACCGGGATGACGGGAAACCATCTATTTTACTGGTAGCTCATTCGACTTGCCCGAGCAACTCTTCCATCGCCAGCCGCAGCTTGCCCTCGGCACCGGGTGTGGCCAGTCCCCGGCGCAGGGCCTGGGCTGCTGGACCTCGCTGGTTTAGGGCGAGGTGGGCACGCGCCAGATAATGCCAGATCAGCGTCGATGCGGGTGCCAATTCTACGGCCCTGGCATAGTGGGTGGTGGCCTGGCGATGTCGTTTTAATAGCATGCAGGCATTGCCGGCGTTGACCAAAGCGGGTACGAATGTAGGGCCCAGGCGTAGCGCGCGCTCGAAGTGATTGAGGGCCGCTGAGGGTTGTTTGTTTTTGAGCAGGATGCTGCCGACGTGGTTGTGGGAGCGCAGGTCCTCGGGGTTGAGTTCGAGCACCCTGGCAAAGCCATTGAGGGCTTCGCGGTCAAAGCCCTGACGGGCGAAGAAGCGCGCGAGTTGGAAGTGGTGCAAGGGATCCTCGGGTGAATCGAGCACCGAAGCCCGCAACCCCTTGAGCTTCTTGCGCAGTATTGGGTCCTGGCGGCCGATGTCTTGTAGGCGTCGATAGTCTTGCAGGGCCGAGTCGGCCAGCGCCGGGCGGCGCTGGCGCCGGGCTAGCGCCGCGGTGAGATATTGGACTTCGGCAAAGCCGGGATCGAGGCTCCTGGCGCGCAGATAGGCCTTGAGCGCGTCGGGGTGGCGTCCACTGGCTTCCAGCGCCAAGCCGGACAAATAGTGGAGGGTCGCGCTGGAGGGATAGCGCGTCAGCGCCGCGGTAAATTCGCTCAGTGCCGAATCGGGGCGTGCAGTCTTGAGCAGCAATTCGCCCAGCCGGCGGTGGGTGACCGGGGATTGGGGGTTGAGTTGGCTGGCCTGGTGCAGATGGTATTCGGCCTGTTGGTATTGGCCCAATTTGACATACATTCCGCCGATATTGGCATGGCCGAGGGCGAAATCGGGCCGTTGCTGGAGCGCTCGGGTCATCGTCTGGATCGCCAGGGCATAACGGCCTTCGCCCGCATAGGCTGCGGCGAGGGTATTGTGGAGGGCCAGGGCCGTCGAATCCCGGGCCAGACCGGTGGTACAGGCGGTGACGGCCTCCTGGAAAAGGCCGAGTTTGAGGCTTGCCTGGGCCAGCCCGATATGGGCGGGGATATTATTGGGGCGGGTGGCGAGGGTCTGGCGGAAGAGGTCGGCCGCCTCGCGATAGGCGGCCTTAGTTAGCAGGTTTTGCGCCTGCGCGAGTTGGTGGTCGGTTGGAGTGGGGGGCGTGAGAGAGCGCGGGGGAGCGGGGGTTGGTGATTTTTCTGCACAAGCCAGGAGGGCCATCAGGATAAATAGGCCCGCGGGGATAGCGCGGCGTATCGATTGCGAGTTATGCATAGTGGGTGGCTTGAAAATATAGACGGGGAAAATAGCTCGGGCAATGGATCGAGGTTGACAGTAGTGGAGACAGGACTTAGGAATAAAGGATCGGAATCGAGTCATTAGGTGGCGGTTATTACCAATCCTTTTTCAGCGTGGAATAAAAATTTCAGCCTCCTGGCAGTGGCGGTGGCGGGGACGGGTGTATTCTTCGGAATACAGCTGACCCTATTCAATAACTTCATCGTCGAAAGGCTGAATATCCAGCCGCACGAATTGGGCTCTGTCGAAGCCCTGCGCGAAGTTCCCGGTTTTCTCAACGCATTCTTTCTGGCGCTGATCATCCGTTTCGCCCCCCCGAAAGTAGCGGCGATTTCCCTGGTGATAATGGGGTTGGGGATTGCGATGTATGCCGAGGTGACCTCGGTCTTTTTACTGGCTTCCTTCTCCTTGGTCTGGAGTTTGGGCTTCCACTGCTGGTTGCCCCTCGAACAGAGTATGGGTCTGATCTATAGCCCCACCGCGGACAAGGGTCGCTGGTTGGGGCAATTGCGCAGTATTGGCAGTTTGGCCTGGCTGGTGGCCATCGGCACGTGTATGGTATTGCTGGAGTATTTGCGCTACGAGGGCGTTTTCGTCCTGGCTGGCATGTGTACTGCAGCTAGTGGTTTGGCTCTGCTCTTCGTCGATCCGACGGAAAATCCCAAGGGCGAGAAGAGCATGGTGTTTAAGCGGTGCTACCTGCTCTACTACGCGCTGAACTTCCTCCAGGGACTGCGCAAGCAAATGTTTATCACCTTTGCCATTTTTGCCCTGGTCAAGGTGCACGGGATGCCGGTGGAGACGACGATGGTGCTGGTGTTGATCAACCAGACCTTGATCACCCTGACCGCCTCCTGGATGGGCCGGTTGGTCGATCGCCACGGCGAGCGGCGGATGCTCAGCGTGAGTTATATCGTGCTGGCCTGCGTCTTTATGGGCTATGCGTTCGTCGACCATCGACCGAGTCTATACGCGCTCTACTGCCTCGACAATCTCATTTTCTTCGGCGGGATTGCGCTGACGACCTATGCCCACAAGATCGCCCCCCCCGACGAGTTGAAACCCACGCTGTCGATGGGCGTGACGATGAACCACGTGGCGGCGGTCGCCGCGCCCCTGGTCGGTGGTTATGCCTGGTTGGTCTTTGGCTACGAGGTCATTTTTATTAGTGGGTCGATCCTGGCTCTCGTTTCGCTGGTGGTCACCCAGTGGGTCGATCCAGCAAAGCAGAGCTTGCGGGTCGAAACTGTCTTGGCGAATAATCGTTAAAACCTAATTGCGAAAGGAGATATCCCATGAAAATCGGAACCCGCATGCCACCATTTTCCCGTCAGACCTGCTTTGACGGCTATGCTGCCTGGTTGGCCGAAAATGGCTTTGACGCCATCGATACCCCGCCCCTGACCCGCGAAATCGCCCGCAGCTGCCAGCGGCACGGTCTGAGCATCGGCACCTGCGATGGCGGCGGCAATGTCCTCAGCCGCGACGCCGCCAAACGCCGCAAGGGTTTGAGTGCTTACAAGCAGAGCCTGAGCGCTATCGCCCGCCACGGCGGTCATACGCTCTTTGCCATCTTGGGTCCCGATGATCCGAGCATCCCCAAGGCCGAGACCTTCGAAATTTTCAAAAAAGTCTATCCCAAGGTCGTCGCCCACGCCGAGAAGGTGGGGGTCAATATCGCCATCGAACCCTGGCCCGGCGGCAGGCCCTACTATGCCAACTTGGGCTGTTCACCCGAGAGTCTGCGGCTGATCTTTGCGGCTTGCCCCTCGCCCAATTTAGGTATTTGCTACGATCCCTCTCACTTCGTGCGCTTGCAGATCGACTATCAGCGGGTCTTGCACGAATTCGGCGACCGGGTGCGCCACGTCCATCTGAAGGACACCGAAATCTTGCCGGAAAAGCTCTACGAATCGGGCAATCTCGGCGAGGCCTACGCCAATAGCTATGTCTGCGGTGAGGGGTGGTGGCGCTATGCGATTCCGGGCGAGGGCGAGGTCGATTGGAACTTCGTGGTGCGGCGCTTGGAAGAGGTTGGTTATGACGGGGTGCTCTCGGTCGAACTGGAGGATCACCATTTCTGGCAGACGCCCGAATTGCAACAGGAAGGTCTGTTGCGCTCGAAAAACTACGTCGAGCAATTTCTCAAGGGACGGTAGTGGTCCTGCCGCTATTGCTGCTGCTAGTGCCAGTCGCCGCGCCGGGGCAGATCCGCTTTGTCGAGGTCGCCGCCGAGTTGGGCATTGATTTTGTCCACGAGCAGGGGGCCTCGGCGGAGAAGCGCTTGCCCGAGACCAATGGGTCCGGGAGCGCTTTTTTCGACTGGGATGGCGATGGCGATCAGGATCTCTACCTGGTCAATAGCGGGCATATGGCCAAGGGCCGGGGCCAGTCCTGGAATCGGCTCTACCGCAACGATGGAGCCATCTTTAGCCCGCTGGTGGATGCCGCCGGAGCTCGCGGGGCATCCTATGGCATGGGGGTCGCCGCTGCCGACTACGACTCGGACGGCGACCCCGATCTCTATCTGACCGCCTGGGGATCAGATCAGCTCTATCGCTGGCAGGAGGGCGGCTATGTCGATGTGACGGAGTCGGCTGGCCTTGGTCATGAGGGCTGGACTACCAGCGCCGTTTTTTTTGATGGCGATCTCGACGGCGACCTCGACCTCTTCGCCGCCCAATACGTCCGCTTTGAGCTCGGTGCCCAGCCCTGGTGCGGCCGCGACGATATGGGCTTGCGCTTCTACTGTGACCCCCGGGTTTTTGACTCGACGGCAGATCTCCTCTACCGCAACGAGGGCGATGGCGTCTTCGCGGAAATCGGGTCGCTGGCCGGTATTGTCCACGCGGGAAATGGCCTGGGCGCCGTCGCCGGCGACTGGGATCTCGACGGCGACCAGGATCTCTACGTGGCCAATGACCTGACGCCCAATTTCCACTATCTCAACCAGGGTAACGGTACCTTTGTCGAGGACGGTCTGCTGGCGGGGACCGCACTGAGCGCGGACGGGGCCAATCAGGCGGGGATGGGCGTCGATGCGGGCGATATCGACCAGGATGGCGATTTCGATTTCTTTGTCACCAATTACCAGCTCGAGACCAATAGCCTCTATCGCAACGACGGCGCGTATTTTTCCGAGATCAGTTTCAAATCCGGCCTCGGCGAAATCAGTTTGAATTACCTCGGCTTCGGCACGGGTTTTTTCGACTACGACCTCGACGGTCACCTGGACTTATTCGTCGGCAATGGCCACGTGCACGACAATATCGGCGACTACGACGAATTGGTGACCCACGCGCAGCGGGCTCAGGTATTTCGCAATATGGGTGGGGGCGTCTTCGTCGAAAAAACTGCAGACCTTGGACCCGGTTTTACTGCGGAATACGTGGTGCGCGGGTCTTCATTTGGCGATATCGACCAGGACGGCGATCTCGACATCGCCATCGTCAACAATGGCCGGCGCTTCGCGTTGCTGCGCAATGAGGGAAATCGCGCCCATTGGCTACAGGTGCAATTGGAGGGCAAGCTGAGCAATCGAGACGGCATCGGAGCCCGGGTATATTTGTGGGCTGATGGGCGTCAGCAGTTGCGGCAGGTCAAGGCCGGATCGGGTTTTCTCTCGACCAGTCAGCAGGATCCCTTGTTCGGGTTGGGGGCAGCCGAGCTGGTAGATAGTCTGGAGATCCACTGGCCGGCGGGTGGGGTGCAGATCCTCAAAGACATCGTGCCCAATCAGCGCATATCCGTCGTAGAAAGTCCGTAATGAGGGCTGGTTGACAGTCCACTATAACCCTTCTATTATACAGCCGTTCGCCACGAGAGAGGAGACCAGATAATGACAGGTTTTGCC